>NZ_JBEWSZ010000012.1 GCF_040537815.1 Mesorhizobium shangrilense | reverse complement strand
GCCCAAAATGCTCATCCGCATCGCTCTCGCCCGAAAACTTCTCGTCATCCTCAATGCAAAAGCACGCGACGCGCGCAACGAGTTCGCAAATGCAACTTGACACCCCAGATAGTCGCTCTCCCCACGCGTTGGGCGAGGAACCCGGGTTCTGAAAGGCCGCCCACCTACAGCCCATCCAGCGGAAACTTGAGGTAGCGCCGGCCATTGGCTTCCGGCTCCGGCAGCCGTCCGCCATTCATGTTGACCTGCAACGCATGCAGGATCAGCCTTGGCATCGGCAACGTCCGGTCACGCGCCTGACGGAGCGCCACGAAATCGGCTTCCGTCCTGCAGGCGGCGATGTGAATGTTCGTGGCTTTCTGTTGCGCGACCGTGCTTTCCCACAGGGGTTCACGCCCGCCGCCGGCCTGATAATCGTGGCCGACGAAAACCCGCGTCTCGTCGGGCAACGTCAGAATATCCTGGATCGAGCGCCAGAGCCGCTCGGCACTGCCGCCGGGAAAGTCCGTCCTCGCCGTACCGCTGTCGGGCATGAACAGCGTGTCATGGACGAAGGCGGCATCACCGATCACATAGGTGATCGAGGCCAGCGTATGCCCTGGCGAAAACATGACCTTTGCCGGAACGCCACCGACCGAAAAGACCGCGCCATCGGCGAACAGCCTGTCCCACTGCGACCCGTCGGCGGGAAAGTCCGGCCAATTGTAGATGGCTTTCCAGAGCCGCTGAACGTCGACGATCGCTTGGCCGATCGCTGCCGGCGCCCCGGTCTTCTGCTTCAGGTAATAGGCGGCCGAGAAATGGTCGGCATGCGGATGGGTATCGAGAACCCATTCCACCTCCAGCCGGTTTTCCCGGACGAAATCGAGCAGCGCGTCGGCCGACCTCGTGGCCGTGGCGCCGGACTTCTCGTCGAAATCCAGCACCGGATCTATGATGGCGCATCGCCGCGTCCGCGGATCAGCGACGACATACTGGATCGACCCGCTCGGCTTGTCGTAGAAGCCCCGGACCTGAGGCTTGGCCAACGCTGCGTCCAATTCCACCTCCTCGCCCGGTCCGAAAGGAATGATTTTCTCTATCAGGACCGAAGACGAGGATGTTTGTCCACCGACATTGCCCAGTCAAGCATCGTTTGGCTTGCTGAAGCTGGAACGCCGAAAACTCTTCCGTTGCAGCCGGCCGCTCAGGCGGACGGCTGCTTGGTCTTGCGCAGGTACGGCAGGATCGTCTCGTAGGCGCCGAACCGCTTGATCGCGTCCTCGTTGGAGACGGCGGCGGTGATGATCACGTCCTCGCCCTGCTTCCAGTTCGCCGGCGTCGCCACCTGGTGCTTGGCGGTCAGCTGCATGGAATCGACAGCGCGCAGGATCTCGTCGAAGTTACGGCCCGTCGTCATCGGGTAGGTAAGCACCAGCTTGACCTTCTTGTCGGGACCGATGACGTAGACCGAACGCACCGTGGCGTTGTCGGCGGGCGTACGGCCCTCCGACGTGTCACCGGCGCTCGCCGGCAGCATGTCGTAGAGCTTGGCCACCTTGAGGTCCTTGTCGCCGATCAGCGGATAGTTCACCGATTGCCCCGTCGCCGTCTTGATGTCGTCCTTCCATTTGCCGTGGCTTTCGACAGGGTCGACGGAAATGCCTATGATCTTGACATTGCGTTTCTTGAATTCGCCCTCAAGCCCGGCCATCGTGCCGAGCTCGGTCGTGCAGACCGGGGTAAAATTCTTCGGATGGCTGAACAGGATCGCCCAGCCGTCGCCGATCCATTCATGGAACTTGACCGTCCCTTGCGTGGTCTCGGCGGTGAAATCCGGCGCGATATCGTTGATGCGAAGACTCATGATGTGCTCCTACCCTTTGTGCTTGCTGCCGCAAATAACCAGCCGTCGGCTCTGCCGACCTTTCTAGCACTCCGGCACCATCCTTCAAAACGCGATAAGGGCAGCCATCGGCACTGGTGGCGGAAAAATTTCGTCTTTTGCCGGAAAATCCAGGAATTTCCGTTCAACGGACCGGGAGGCGAAGGCCTACGCTTTCGGCACGACCAGCGCGGTAGCCAGATCCTCCATGCGCTGGGCAAGCGCGCCAAGCGCCCCGGTCAACACGCTGTCGTTCTTGTCGGCCTTGGTCAGCGCCTCGTCGCGCGTCTTGCGCAGCGTCACCACTTCGCTCTCCATCCCGGCGATACGCTTTTGCAGTTCGGAGAGTTCGTCCATGACCATGATGCCGGCCATGACGGTCAGCCGCTGGTCGCCGATCTCGCCGAATGAATCCTTCAGGTGCGAGACGTAGCGGTCGAAGCGCTCGGCAAGGTCGATCAGATGCTCTTCCTGGCCCTCGTCGCAGGCCATGCGATACTGCTTGCCGTCGATGGAAACCGTGACCTGTGCCATTGGCCTACCTGTCCAGCCCCTATCTGTCCAACACAGCGCGGATGGTTTCCATGGCGGTCACCAGCCGGCGCGACACTTCCTTGTTGGCATCTTCCAGCCGTTCGGCGCGCGCTTCGGAATTGTCGAGCTCCTGCGCCAGCCGTGAACGGTCGGCATTCATCCGCTGCACTTCGGCCTCGGCTTCGGAATAGTCCCGCTCATGCTCGAGCTTGGCCGCGACGGCGTTTTCCAGCCCTTCGATGGCCTTACCCAGCCTGGCGATGACTTCCTTCAGTGTCGTTTCCCCGGTCATGGCCTTCGTCCTGTACCCTGCCCATCACCGAATCGCTCGCGTTCAGAACGCGTTATCTGGGAAACATTACGCGCCGTGTTAAGCGCACGTCAATAAAGCTCTCGCGACTGTCCCCCGCTAACGCTAATGTGCCGCCCTGACGCCCATCACAAGGCGGGCAAAGGCGCACCGATTTGTTGACTAAAAGGCCGCGCCTGCTATGTGTCGCGGCACCATTTCAAGGGCCTTCCCACGGTCCCAACCCCCCACTTTGGAGGAAGCATGAGCTCGCGCGAACAACATGACCGGATGGCCAATGCGATCCGTTTTCTCGCCATGGACGCAGTTGAAAAAGCCCAGTCCGGCCATCCCGGCCTGCCCATGGGCTGCGCCGACATCGCCACCGTACTGTTCACGCGCTTCCTGAAATTCGACGCCAAGGCTCCGCACTGGGCCGACCGCGACCGCTTCATCCTGTCGGCCGGCCATGGCTCGATGCTGCTCTATTCGCTGCTGTATCTCACCGGCTACGAAGACATGACCATCGACCAGATCAAGCATTTCCGCCAGTTGGGATCGAAGACGGCGGGCCATCCCGAATACGGCCATGCCACCGGTATCGAGACCACGACCGGTCCGCTCGGCCAGGGCCTCGCCAATTCGGTCGGCTTCGCGCTCGGCGAGCGCATCATGAACGCCGCCTTCGGCAACGACCTCGTCAATCACTACACCTATGTGCTGGCCGGCGATGGCTGCTTGATGGAAGGTGTTTCCCAGGAAGCCATCGCGCTTGCCGGGCACCTCAAGCTCAACAAGCTGATCGTCTTCTGGGACAACAACAACATCTCGATCGATGGCCCCGTCTCGCTCGCTGATAACACCGACCAGGTCGCCCGCTTCCAGGCCTCCGGCTGGAACGCGAGCCACATCGACGGCACGGATCCCGAAGCGATTGCCTATGCCATCGAAGCCGCCCGCCATTCCGACAAGCCGACGATGATCGCCTGCAAGACGACCATCGGCTTCGGCGCCCCGACGAAGGCCGGCACCAACAAGGCGCACGGCTCGCCGCTCGGCGCCGACGAGATCGCCGGCGCGCGGAAGTTCTTCAATTGGGAGTCGCCGCCCTTCGAGATTCCAGCCGATATCCTCGACGCCTGGCGCACCGCCGGCCAGGCCAACGTCAAGGCGCGCACCGATTGGGAAGGTCGCCTGGCCAAGGCCGAGCCGAAGCTGAAGGCTGAGTTCGAGCGCCGCCTTGCCGGCAAATTGCCGTCCAATTTCGACGCGGTCATCGCCGACTACAAGAAGAAGCTCTCCGCCGACAAGCCCAAGGTCGCCACCCGCAAATCGTCGGAAATGGCGCTCGAGGTCATCAACGGCGCCGTGCCGGAAACCATCGGCGGCTCCGCCGACCTCACGGGCTCCAACAACACCAAGACCAGCCAGACCAAGAACATCACCCCCGACGACTACGGCCAGCGCTATGTCCACTACGGCATCCGCGAGCATGGCATGGCCGCCGCGATCAACGGCTTGACGCTGCATGGCGGCCTCATCGCCTATGGCGGCACCTTCATGTGCTTCTCCGACTACGCCCGTCCGTCGATGCGGCTTTCCTCGCTGATGGGCATCCGCTCGATCTTCGTCATGACCCATGATTCCATTGGTCTGGGCGAAGACGGCCCGACCCACCAGCCGGTCGAGCATCTGGCGGCACTGCGCGCCATCCCGAACCACAATGTCTTCCGTCCGGCTGACGCGGTCGAGACCGCCGAATGCTGGCAATTGGCCCTTGAGTCGGAAAAGACGCCTTCGACGCTGGCGCTGACCCGCCAGAACCTGCCGACGGTGCGCACCGAATTCGTTGCCGAGAACCTGAGCGGCAAGGGCGCCTACGAGCTGGCTGCCGCCAGCGGTGAAGCGGCCGTGACGATCTTCGCCACGGGTTCCGAGATCGAAATCGCGCTTGCTGCCCGCGACCTGCTGGAAAAGCATGGCCATCCGACCCGCGTCGTTTCCGTTCCCTGCTTCGAACTGTTCGACAAGCAGAGCGACGACTACCGCAAGAAGACGATCGGCAACGCACCGATCAAGATGGCGATCGAAGCCGGCATCCGCCAGGGCTGGGATCATCTCATCGGCTCAGACGGCATCTTCATCGGCATGACCGGCTTCGGCGCCAGCGGTACCATCGAACAGCTCTATCCGCATTTCGGCATCACCGCTGAAGCCGCGGCCAAGGCGGCGGAAGCCCGCCTGCACGGCAAGTAAGGTCTATGCATGCCGCCCCAAATTGCTCAGCGGTTTTGGGATACCGACATGCATGAAACAAAGATGCCCCGGCGAAATCGCGCAAAGCGATTTCGCCGGACTGGCCCAACCTAATCGATTTAAATCCACATCGTCGCGGCTGGATTCTTTCCGCTTCCGCCGCTATGAAGCTGCGGACCCATCGTCTGCCTCCAGCTCCCAGGAGAGAAAAATGACCGTCAGAGTTGCCATCAACGGATTCGGCCGCATCGGCCGCAACATCCTGCGCGCCATCCACGAATCCGGCCGCAAGGACATCGAAGTGGTCGCCGTCAACGATCTCGGCCCGGTCGAGACCAACGCGCATCTGCTGCGCTTCGACAGCGTGCATGGCCGCTTCCCGCACGAAGTCTCGGTTTCCGGCGACCAGATCACCGTCGGCAAGGAAAAGTTCAAGGTCACGGCGATCAAGGATCCGACGCAACTGCCGTGGAAGGAACTGGGCGTCGACATCGCGCTCGAATGCACGGGCATCTTCACTGCCCGCGACAAGGCCGCCGCGCACCTCACCGCCGGCGCCAAGCGCGTGCTCGTCTCGGCTCCGGCCGAAGGCGCCGACCTCACCGTCGTCTACGGCATCAACCACGACCAGCTGACCAAGGACCACATCGTCATCTCGAATGCGTCCTGCACCACCAACTGCCTGGCGCCGCTGGCAGCCGTTCTGCACGAGACGGTCGGCATCGAAAAAGGCATGATGACGACGATCCACTCCTACACTGGCGACCAGCCGACGCTGGACACCATGCACAAGGATCTCTACCGCGCACGCGCCGCGGCACTGTCGCAGATCCCGACCTCGACGGGTGCCGCCAAGGCGATCGGTCTTGTCCTGCCCGACCTCAAGGGCAAGCTCGACGGCATCTCGATCCGCGTGCCGACCCCGAACGTCTCGGTCGTCGACTTCAAGTTCATCGCCAAGCGCCCAACCACGGTGCAGGAGATCAATGACGCGGTGATCGCCGCCTCGAACGGCAAGCTCAAGGGCATTCTCGGCGTCACCCATCACCCGAACGTCTCGATCGACTTCAACCACGATCCCCGGTCCTCGATCATGGCGCTCGACCAGACCAAGGTCATGGACGGCAACTTCGTTTCGGTCCTGTCGTGGTACGACAACGAATGGGGCTTCTCCAACCGCATGTCCGACACCGCCGTCGCCTTCGGCAAGACCATCGCCTGATCAGGCGCCTGGCTTTCAAGCTAAAACGCCCGGCTCGTCCGGGCGTTTTTCGTTGGACACTTGGCTCGCCTCCTCAAGTTGGCATATTGCATGTCCTCGAGATTGGCCTGAACGCCCATCGCGGTTCGATCCATGCAGCGCCGTTGGAGCGTTGCGGCGGTACCGAGCCCTGTTCCGCTGCATCCCTCGGCCGATATCGCGGAATGGATCCCAGGGTCGCCGCGACGCCGCTTCGCGGCTGCTCTGCCCTGGGATGACGAAGTTGGGTGGATAGGGCAAAAAACCACCCTCCCGCCTTGCACTGGTCATGTCTTCGCCCCACTCTCACGTAAAGCGGGAAACAGAGGAATTCGAGGGGCAAATCACGGATGGAGCATGCGATCTATCTCGTCACGCTGGTCGGCACCGCGCTTGTTGTTGCCGCCGCGTTTTCGAGCCTGATCGCCTTCCGCTTCGGCGCCCCTCTTCTGCTCCTGTTTCTCTGCATTGGTCTCGCCACCGGAACCGACGGGCTCGGCATCGAGTTCGACAATGCGCGCGTGGCTTACTTTGCCGGCTCACTGGCGCTGGCCGTCATCCTCTTCGATTCCGGTTTTGGCACCCCGCTCAACGCCCTGCGGCAAGCGGCCGGACCCGCCCTGTCGCTGGCAACGTTCGGTGTGATCCTGACCACCGGGCTGTTCGGCGCTGCCGCTCACTACATCCTCAGTCTCACCTGGCTGGAATCCTTCCTGCTCGGCGCCGCCGTCGCCTCGACCGATGCGGCCGCGGTGTTCTTCCTGTTGCGCGCCGGCGAGATCAATCTGCGCGAGCGCGTCCGCTCGACGCTCGAGGTGGAATCCGGCACCAACGATCCGATCGCCATCTTCCTGACCATCACGCTGGTCGAGATCATTGCCGCCCATGCCAATCCGGAAGCCAATGTTCTCGTTGCCAACCTGGTCCTCGGCTTCCTCCTCAACATGGGGCTCGGTGCTGTCGTCGGCGTGCTCGGCGGCCTCGCCATCGTGCGCCTCGTCGACCGGCTCAACCTCGATCATGGCCTGCTGCCGATCTTCGTCCTGACCCTGTCGCTGATGGTCTTTGCCGCCGCCGGCGCAATTGGCGGCTCGGGCTTCCTGGCTGTTTATATCGCCGGCCTGATCGCCGGCAATTCCGATATCCGCGCCGTCACTATCCTGAAACGCTTCCAGGACGGCATGTCGTGGCTGGCGCAGATCATCATGTTCCTGATCCTTGGCCTGTTCGCGACGCCCTCGCAGTTTCCGGCCATCATGCTGCCGGCCATAGGGCTCGGCCTGTTCCTGATGTTCGTCGCGCGGCCGATCGCGGTCTGGCTGTGCCTGATCCCGTTCCGCCTGCCCCGCCCCGAGGTCGCCTTCGTCTCATGGGTCGGCCTGCGCGGCGCGGTGTCGATCCTGCTCGCCATCACCCCGCTGCTCGGTGGCCTCGAAAACGGCCGCATCATCTTCAACACCGCCTTCATCATCGTGCTGGTGTCGCTGATCATCCAGGGTTGGACCGTCGGACCGCTGGCGCGCCGCCTGGGTCTCATCGTGCCGGCTCGCCTTGGCCCCCTGGACAAGGTCGAACTGGAACTGCCGGGCTCGGCCCACCACGAGCTTCTCGCCTATCGTGTAGCACCGGGCAGCCCGGTGGCGCGCGGCGAGCGCATCCCGCGCTGGGCGCGGCCCTCGCTGGTGTTGCGTGACGGGCGCTCGATGCGCTTCCAGGACATGGGCCGCCTGGCCGCCGGCGATCAGGTTTATATCTTCGTGCCCGACCGCTATCCGCGCCTGCTCGACAAGCTGTTTGCCAGCCGTGCGGTGGTCGATCCGGAGGATGCGGATTTCTTCGGCGCCTTTGCCCTCGATCCGGCGCGCTCCGCCACGGAACTGGAGGCCGCCTATGCACCGGGCCTCACCGAGGCGGAGCAGAAGCTGACGATCGGCGCTTTGGTCACCGCGAGGCTCGGCGGCCACGCCGAATATGCCGACCGGGTGCTGCTCGGTCCGATCGAACTGATTGTCAGGGACGTCGACGACAAGGGCAAGATCATCGGTCTTGGCCTTTCCTTCGAGCCGACAGCGCCCGTGGCGCGGGTGCCTGTGTTCCTGAGCGCCGGCGAGATGGGCGACCGTCTGGCCGCCTTTATCCGTAACTGGCGCAAGCCGACAGAGACGCAGATCGCCGAGGCGCGAGAGACGCCCGCGGTGCCGCCGGTTCCTGAAAAGACGGAATAGGGCCGGTTCGTCTGCCCACAGAACATCAAATTTTCCGCAGCCGCACGCCGTAAGCCTTGCATCATCGATGGTGCGGGGTAATGTCCCGGCGATTTTTCCGCGAAAGGAACCAGCATGGCCGCCTTCAAGACACTCGACGACATCGGCAACATCAGCGGCAAGCGCGTGCTGGTGCGTGTCGACCTCAACGTGCCCGTCGCCGATGGCAAGGTCACCGACGCCACCCGCATCGAGCGCATCGCGCCGACCATCGCGGAACTGTCCGGCAAGGGCGCCAAGGTCATCCTGCTCGCCCATTTCGGCCGCCCCAAGGACGGCCCCTCGCCTGAATTCTCGCTGGAGCCGATTGCCAGGGCGACAGCCGAGGTGCTCGGACGCCCTGTTGGCTTCGCTTCCGATTGCGCCGGCGACACGGCGGGAAGCGCCGTGGCGGCGATGAACAAGGGCGACGTGCTGCTGCTCGAGAACACCCGTTTCTACAAGGCGGAGGAAAAGAACGACCCCGCCTTCACCGAACGGCTTGCCGCCAATGGCGACATCTTCGTCAACGACGCCTTCTCGGCGGCGCACCGCGCCCATTCGTCGACGGAAGGCCTCGCGCGTCTGTTGCCGGCTTTCGCCGGCCGCACCATGCAGGCTGAACTCGAAGCGCTGGAAAAGGGCCTGGGCAACCCGGCCCGCCCGGTCGTTGCCATCGTCGGCGGCGCCAAGGTCTCGACCAAGATCGACCTCTTGATGAACCTGGTGAAGAAGGTCGATGCCCTGGTCATCGGCGGCGGCATGGCCAACACCTTCCTTGCCGCGCGCGGCACCGATGTCGGAAAATCGCTGTGCGAGCATGACCTGGCCACGACCGCCAAGCAGATCATGATCGAGGCGGCGGAATCGGGCTGCGCCATCATCTTGCCCGTCGACGGTGTCGTCGCCCGCGAATTCAAGGCGGGCGCCGCCTGCGAGACCGTCGCCATCGCCGACGTGCCGGCCGACGGCATGATCCTGGACGTTGGCGCGAAAACCGTCAAAACCATCGGCGAATGGATCGACCGCGCCGCGACGCTGGTCTGGAACGGCCCGCTCGGCGCCTTCGAGATCGAGCCGTTCGATCATGCGACGGTGGCGGCGGCAAAGCATGCCGCCGAACGTACCAGGGCCGGCAAGCTGGTTTCGGTTGCCGGCGGCGGCGACACGGTGGCGGCCCTCAACCACGCCGGCGTCGCCGATGATTTCACCTATGTGTCGACGGCCGGCGGCGCTTTTCTGGAGTGGATGGAAGGCAAGCCACTGCCGGGCGTCGACGTGTTGAAGAAGTAGGCTCGGCCGGATCGGCGACGCGGCGGAAGGCGCTGGAAACTTTCAATCGATTCGAGCTTTCCGATGCCATTCCTTTGGCGGTAGACTTCCGTTAAGCGCGGAACAGACCCGTTGAGGAGAAGCAGAATGAGCGAACGTCTCGAAGACATTGCCGCAGCGATCGTGGCCGGTGGCAAGGGCCTGCTGGCCGCCGATGAAAGTTCCGGCACCATCAAGAAGCGCTTCGACGTCATCGGCGTCGAATCGACCGCCGACAGCCGCCGCGACTATCGCGAGATGATGTTTCGCGCCAAGGACGCGATGACCAAATACATTTCCGGGGTCATCCTCTACGACGAGACCATCCGCCAGAAGGCCGCCGACGGCACGCCGCTGGTCGATATCATCAAGGCGGCCGGCGCCATTCCCGGCATCAAGGTCGACGCCGGCGCAAAACCCCTGGCCGGCTTTCCCGGCGACACGATCACCGAAGGCCTCGACGGCCTGCGCGAACGCCTCGCCGATTACTACAAGCTCGGCGCCCGCTTCGCCAAATGGCGCGCGGTGATCGATATCGACACCGCCAAGGGCGTTCCATCGGCCAATTCGATCGCCTCGAACACCCATGCGCTCGCCCGCTATGCGGCACTTTGCCAGGAGGCCGGCATCGTGCCGATCGTCGAGCCGGAAGTGCTCATGGACGGCGCCCACGACATCGACACCTGCTACCAGGTCTCGAAGGCAACGCTGCTGAAGCTCTATGATGAGCTCAACATGGCCGGCGTTGTGCTGGAAGGCACCATCCTGAAGCCGAACATGGTGATTGCAGGCAAGAAGTCGGGCAAGACCAACAGCCCCGAAGAAATCGCCGAGAAGACGATCAAGCTGTTCCGTGAGACCGTGCCCGTCGCTGTACCTGGCATCGCCTTCCTGTCGGGCGGTCAGTCGGACGAGGAAGCGACCGCCAATCTCAACGCCATCAACGCCATCGGGCCGCATCCGTGGAAGCTGACCTTCTCCTATGGCCGCGCCCTGCAGGCGGCCCCGCAGAAGGCCTGGAGCGGCAAGGCGTCGAACGTTGCCGCCGGCCAGGCTGCCTTCACTCACCGCGCCCACATGAACCATCTGGCCGCACTGGGGAAATGGAAGGCGGGCCTGGAACAGGCCGCCTGAGCGCAGCTCTTCTGTCTTCCTTCGAACCCGGGCCACGTGCCCGGGTTTTTTGTTTGTGGCTTGCCGGGCTTGGGCTGGCGCTTCAGCGTCCTTATTTCCTCTTCGGCAAAAGTGACGGCGATGTCGGTTGAGGCCGGTCTCGAACGTCCTTGGGGGACAAGCCAGGGAGAGGTTCATGAACAACAACAAGGCCGTTTCGCGGGAAGACTGGTTTCAGGCGCACAAGGCGCATCTGGCCCGTGAGAAGGAACTGACGCGGTTTCGCGAGCGTATTGCGGCGGAACGGCGGGAACTGCCCTGGTTGAAGATCCGGAAGGACTATGTCTTCGAGACCGAGCAAGGGCCGAAGAAACTGGCCGATCTATTTGGCGCCAACAGCCAGCTGATCGTCTATCACTTCATGCTCGGGCCGGGGTGCAATCATCATTGCGAGGGCTGTTCGTTCCTTGCCGACCATATCGACGGCGCCAACCAGCATCTCAGCCATCACGACGTGTCGCTGGTCGTGGTGTCGCGCGCGCCGCTGGCCGAGCTTCAGCCCTACAGGCAGCGCATGGGCTGGAAATTCGACTGGGTGTCGTCCTATGCCTCAGATTTCAACTTCGACATGCAGGTTTCGTTCACTGACAAGCAGATCGCTTCCGGCGAAACCACCTACAATTTCGAGACCCGTCCCCGGACATCGAAGGAACTGCCCGGCACCAGTGTTTTCTATCGCGACGAGAGCGGCGACATCTTCCTTACCTTCATATCGCGGGCACGCGGCGGCGAAGCGCTGATCGGCACTTACGACTATCTCGACATGACCCCGAAGGGCCGCGATGAGACCGGTCCCTATCACGGCCTGATGGACTGGGTGCGGCTGCACGACGAGTATTGCGACAGACCGAAGACGAAGAGCGACTGCTGCGATTAACCTTGCGGCAGCTGGACCGTTCACCTCGGCCGCAACATCGGCTAATGCTCGTTGTTCGTCCAAGGGTATCGTGATGCGACGCTTTCTGGCCCTCCTCACCTGGCTCGCCTTTCCGGTCTATGTCTGGCAGGGATTGGGCGTGCGCCGACGCACCACGCGCATGCTGCCGGCGCAGGGACCGGTCATGCACGATCTCCTGGGCAATGCGCCGGCGATCTCGCTGCTCGTCCTGGGTGATTCCTCCGCCGCCTCGGTCGGCATCGGCAATTCCGAAAACGGGCTTGCCGCGCAACTCGCCGTGCTGATTTCGCAAAGCACCGGCCGCGCCGTACGCTGGCGCGCCGCCGGCTTCAACTCGGCAACGTCAGGCCAGATCCGCGATCACGTCCTGCCCAATCTCTCGGCCGACCCGTGGACGCATATTGTGCTGGCCATCGGCACCAACGACACCAAGAACTTTCACTCGGTGCCCCGCTTCAAGAAGGATTTCGGCGGCCTGCTCTATGCACTGCGCGCCAAATGGCCGGAGGCTCGCGTGGTGTGGTCGCCAGTGCTGGAATTCACCCGCGCCCCAGCCATGCCGTCATTGCTTGGCAAGATCCTCGAAATCCGCGCCGTCGAGATGAACCGGATGGGTGAGCGCCTCTGCCTTGAGCGCGGCGCGGTGCCGGCGCCACGCCTGCCGATCACCAATCCCGAGGCCGGCTTTGCTTCCGACGGTTTTCACGCCTCGGAAGCCGGCTACCGGGCCTGGGCGGAGCATCTCGTCGGACTGGTGATCGCGAGCTAAGTCAAATGCCCGAGCACGGCGGCCAGCGATATCGCCGCCATGGCAAGCAGCGCCAGCTTCCAGAAATCGCCGCGGCGCTTGAGACCAGGCCAGCCGATGGGCTTGATCAGCTGGATGACCATGAAGCCGACGATGACAAGGGCAAGGAGTTTCGTCATGCCGTCTTTGACCAGCAACGCCGGCCCCTGTCAAAGTGGTTCGCTCGGCCTCTGGAAAAGAACAGGCGCCGCGATCCCGAACTGGAACGCGGCGCCCGCTGTCGGCCGGAGGCGGTTCAGTTCAGCGGCTTGAGGCCAGCCTCGATGGAGGCGCGTCTCGGTTCGAGGAACGGCGGCAGCGCCAGCTTTTCGCCCAGCGTTTCCAGCGGCTCGTCGGCCGTGAACCCAGGTCCGTCGGTGGCGATCTCGAACAGGATTCCGTTCGGCTCGCGGAAATAGAGCGAGCGGAAATAGTAACGCTCGACCTCACCGCTTGATGGCAGCCGGAATTCGGCCAGGCGGGCCGTCCACTGATGCAACGTCTTCTCGTCCGGCGCCCTGAAGGCAACGTGATGGACAGCACCGGCGCCTTGGCGTGCCGGAGCCAGCCCCGGCTGTACCGCGACATGAAGTTCGGCCGCCGGGCCGCCATCTCCCATTTCGAAGACATGAACCTGACCCTCGCCATCCGGCGAGGCATATTCCCGCGCCTTGCGCATGTTCATCACCTGTGTCACCACCGCCTCGGTGTTGGCGATGTCGGGAACGCTGATGACGATCGGGCCGAGCCCGCGTATCTGATGCTCCACGGGAACCGGGCTCCCTGCCCATGGGTTGCTGTCACCCTTGCCGCCATCGCTGACAAGACGCAGGCGCTGGCCCTCCGGATCTTCGAAATCCAGCGATGGATAGCCGCCGACATCACTGACCGCTCCTGACACGATGCCCTCGCCGGTCAGCCGCTCTTTCCACCAGGCAAGGCTTTCGAGGCTGGCCACGCGCAGGCTCGTCCGGACGATGCTGTGGGTACCGCGCCGCTCCGGCCCGACAGGCCAGTCGAAGAAGGTCACGTCGCTGCCCGGCGTTGCTTCTCCGTCGGCATAGAACAGATGATAGGCTGACGTATCGTCCTGGTTCACGGTCTTCTTGACCAGCCGCAAGCCCAGGACGTTCCTGTAGAAATGCAGGTTTCCCGCCGCATTGGCGGTGATGGCCGTCAGATGATGAATTCCGGTTAGTTGCAGGCTCATGGTCGTCTCCCTGATCTCGAGGAAATCTACGAGAATTGTTGGTCCTCATATCGGGATGCCCGGCCCATCTCCGTAGAGCCCAGAACCCGACGGTCCGTCGCCGCAGGCTGAACGCTGCCGCCCTTGACAGCGTGGGACGTTCGACAACCCGCCGGGCCTCCAAGCCTCCTGACAGACTGCTGTCAGGAGGGGTGTGCGATGATGCCTCCATCAAAGAGAGAGGAGTCACGTCATGACCGGTTTTACCATTCTGCGCGACATGCAGCACTATGTCGGCAAGATACGGACGATTCGCAACGAGATCCGCACCCAGCGTTTCCTGAACGCGCTGCCGCCGGATATCCGCAAGGATATCGGCTGGCCGGACATGTATGCCGAGCGCCGCCTGCGCGGCAATTGAGACGAATTTTTCGACATCACGGTTGGATGCGCGCGCGACGGCACCCAGATAATAGGACCGGCGCGCGAGGGGTGGAGCGAGCTCATGCCAGAACAGAAGAAAATCGGTGTCCTGTTCATCGAAGGCTTCGCCGACTGGGAATATGGGCTGCTGGCGGCCTCGGCGGTCGAATGGTTCGGCGCACGCACCGTATCGCTGACGCCGGGCGGCCAGCCGGTGACCGGGATCAGCGGTTTTCGGCTCGCTCCCGAACGCTCGGCCAATGTCGACGACACCGCCGATCTCCATGCCATTGCCGTGATCGGCTCCGAGCAATGGTTCGGCAAAGCGCCGCCAGATACCGTTGATCTGCTCGCGGCCGTCGCGTCGCGCGGCGGCGTGGTCGGCGGTATCTGCGCCGGGACGCTGGCACTGGCCCGGGCCGGCCTCTTCGACAAGGCCAAACATACCAGCAATGGCCGCGACTGGATCAACGAAAGCAACTCGGTTATCCGGGCGCGGCGAATTATCAGGACGTACCGCATGCCGTTGCGGACGGCACGATCGTTTCCGCGCCGGGTTCGGCGCCCGGCACGTTCGCCTTGGCCTTCCTGAAGGCGCTCTATCCCGAAAGAAGCCGTGACCTCGCTGGAATGCGGGCAATGTTCGCCAAGGAGTATGCTGAAGCCTCCTGACAGAATGCTGTCAGGAGCGGCATGCAATAGTGCAGCCGTAACGGGAGCGAAAAATGACCTTCATACCTTCAAAAGCCTCGGCTTGGTTCGAGATCCCTGTCACTGACATGGATCGGGCGCGCACCTTCTACGCATCGGTGCTTCAGAACGATCTGGTGCTTGAGGAAAGTGGGCCGAACCCGATTGCCATGTTCACGGCGCAGGACCGAATGGCATCAGGGCATGTCTATCCCGGCAGGCCAGCGACGCCTGGGACCGGCCCGACTATCCATTTGTCCGTCGCGGCACCCATCGATGACGCCATGGAGCGGGTCAAGCAGAATGGCGGCCAGGTCGTTTCTCCGGCCATCTCCATTCCCGTCGGCACATTCGCCTATTGTCTCGACCCGGACGGCAACAGTTTCGCCCTGTTCGTTTGAGGTGATGAGGACCGCCTGATGGTGAAAAGCTGGAATGACAGGCTGGACACACCGGGTATCAACGGCATCAAGCCGTCGCCGCGTACGTTCGCCGACGTCATCGAGGATCAGCCGATGCTGGTGCCGACAGCTCGGCAGGTGGATGACTTCATCCGCACGATCCCGCAGGGGGTGGACATGGATGTCCGCGCCCTGCGCACCGCGCTCGCCATCGAGCATGGCGCCGAAGTGACATGTCCGGTCACCATAGGTTATCATCTGCGCACCGTCGCCGAGGCCGCCAATGAGGATCTCGAACGAGGCATGACGCTGAACGACGTCGCGCCCTTCTGGCGCGTGCTCGACGCGAAGACGCCGACGACGAAGAAACTTTCCTTCGGCACGGCATTTGTTGCCGCGCAGCGCAAGCGCGAAGGACTGAAACCATAATGGACACCGCCCAAAAGTGGAGATCGGTTTTGGGCGATGACATACACAGAAGCAACGCCGAGGGACGATACGATGCGCCGCGCCGACAGGCTCTTCCAGATCGTGCAGCATTTGCGCGGTGGCCGTCTGGTCACCGCCCAGAAGCTTGGCACGTGGCTCGAGGTTTCCGAGCGAACGATCTACCGCGACATAGCCGACCTGCAGTCGACCGGGGTGCCGATCGACGGCGAGGCCGGCGTTGGCTACATGATGAGGGAGGGTTTCGACCTTCCGCCGCTGATGTTCACGCGTGATGAGATCGTGGCGCTGGTCGCGGGCGCCCGCATGGTGCGCGCCTTTGGTGGCGCCGCCATGGCGAGGGCCGCGGACGAGGCACTCGTAAAGATCGGCGCCGTGCTGCCAGACGCCGAAAAGGACCGCATTGCCCGCACCGAGATCCACACGCCGATGTGGGTGGTCAGCGACGCCGCCCGCGAAGCGATCGACTTGATCGAGCGCGCGGTCGAGAAACGCCAGGTGCTGACCATCGACTATTGCGACGAGGCTGGCCGTGGCACGGCGCGCGATATCCGCCCGCTCGGCCTGTGGTTCTGGGGCAAGGTGTGGACGCTGGTCGCCTGGTGCGAGATGCGCGACGATTTCCGAGCCTTCCGCATCGACCGCATCGCCTCGGTGATCATCGCCGGCCGTATCTTCAAGCCGGAGCGCGGCAAGCAGCTTGCCGACTTCTACCGGGCAGTGGAGCGCAGCGAGGACTATGGCATGGCGCCGGATCGCGCGGCCAGAACCTGACATCGGCGCACGCATGACAATAAAAAGCCCGCTCGAAGCGGGCTTTTTTCAACGTGCAATTGATCGGGCTTTCGCCGATCCTTCCTCACTCGTCGTCGTCGGTATCCGTGTTCTTGGACTTCAGCGCCGAGAGCTTGGCGAAGACGGCGTTGGCGTCGAGCTCCGCATCCTCGTCCTTCGGCTTCTCCGGCGTTGGCACCAGACGTTCGGTCAATGCCGCCGGCAGCAGCGTGTCGCCGACCGGCTGCGCCTGCTCGCGGCCGCGCGAAGCGCGGTTGACTTCCATGTCGAGGTCGATCTGCGAGGCAAGGCCCAGCGTCACCGGGTCCATCGGCTGCAGATTGGCCGAATTCCAGTGCTTGCGCTCGCGGATCTGCTCGATCGTCGACTTGGTGGTGCCGACGAGGCGCGAAATCTGCGCATCCTTGAGTTCGGGATGGTTGCGCACCAGCCAGAGAATGGCGTTGGGGCGATCCTGGCGCTTGGACAGCGGCGTGTAGCGCGGACCCTTGCGCTTGGATTCGGGCACGCGGACCTTGGGGTCCGAGAGCTTCAGGCGCTGGTTCGGGTCCTTCTCGGCGCGCGCGATCTCGTCGCGGGTCAACTGGCCGGTCATGATCGGGTCCATGCCCTTGATGCCCTGCGCCGATTCGCCGTCGGCGATCGCCTTGACCTCGAGCGGATGCAACCCGCAGAACTGCGCGATCTGCTCGAAGGAAAGCGCGGTGTTGTCGACCAGCCAGACGGCGGTCGCCTTGGGCATCAACAGCGTATTGGCCATTTTAAAAATCCTTCTCGTTCGCCCGCGTTCCCGCGCGGGCGGTGGTTTAGGGCCACCAAAATGGGAAATTCGCGGTCTGTATAACCGCTCGCAAGGCGTTTCGCAACGCTTTTGGCGGAAGTGATGGGCTCGCCGACGAGAGATCACCAAGCCTCGTTCATCATAGGGCCAGCAATATCAACCCGCCTTGGCCGCCCACCGTTCTCAGCGAAACGGCTCGGTGCTTTTGAGCAGCGCGACGAGTTGGCTTTGCTGGCGGGTCCTGGTTTTGGCGAATATCCTTTCGAGATACGTCCGGCTGGTCTTGACGGTAATGCTTGAGCTCGCCGCCGCGTCCTTCAGGGAATATCCGGCGGCAAGAGCAGCGGCCAGCGTGGCTTCCGCCGGCGTCAGCTCGAACAGGGCGCGAATGTGGTCGGCAAAGCTGTCGCTCACCTGGAATGAAACGTCCCGAAGCATCACCATCGCGCAACGTTCAGAAGCCAGGCCATAGGCAGGGGCATGAACGAACGGTGCTATGGAGACAAGCAGTCCCGGTCGGTCGGGCTCCTCGCGATCACCCCGCAGCAGGAGCGTCCCGCCTTTGCTAGGCGTGAGATCGTCATATGTCGCGCAGGCATCCGCGATATGTCTCTGGAGCGGCTGGGCATCCTTGAAATTGGATGCCTGGATCTCGCCGCCGAAAGCGCGAAGCAGGCTGCCGGGACGCGCCAGTATCATCTCGGCGGCCTCGTTCAGCTGCACGATGCGCTGTTGGCCGGTGACTACGACCACCCCGAAAGGGAGGTGCGAGAACGATGACGAGAGCAAGGAACTCGCCTGCCGGAGATATTTCCGAACACCGATACGTCATTCAAAAACCGCCTCCGCGTGCCATTCAATTGTCGGCGGACGCTCTCGTGGGTCCTAAACGACAAAACCCGCCGGACAGGGTCCAGCGGGTTCGGAACCGGCGACGGGAAACCCGTCTCGTGTGGCTCTGGCTTGGGTCGCGGCCGCGAGCAGCCGCTCTTGAAATCAGATGGCGCGACGAGCGATCTTTTCGATGTCGGCGCGGTTGATGCCGAGATCGTTGAGCTGACGGGTGTTCAGCCGGTTCAGCTCGCGCACGGTTTCGTTGTACATGCGCCAGTTACGGAAAGCGCGGATCGGGTTCATGTTAGTCCTCCAAATGGTTGTTCGTTTCGGTGATGCTCAAATAGGCGTCACCGATGCGGAGTTGAATGGCTGATTTTGCATAGCAATGATGCAAATGCTGCATTGCAGCATTAAGCTTCTGTTCATCTTGTAGGCAGGGACCAGGACCACGGGCGCGGTCTCGCTCCGGTCAGCCTGCCGATCGAGCCCCGGGTATGCCGCTATCAGCCGACGTCCAGCACGATCTTGCCGATATGCTCGCCGTCCTCCATCCGCTCATGTGCCCGCCAGGCGTCGCTGAGTGGGAAGATCATATCCATGACCGGGGCAACCTTGCGGGTACCCAGCAGCGGCCACACCTGCGCCTCCAGCGCGGCGGCAATGGCCGCCTTGAACTCGACGGTGCGCGGCCTGAGCGTCGAGCCGGTATGAACAAGCCGCTTGACCATGATCTTCGAGAAATCGGCGCTTGCGACAGCGCCGCCCTGCACAGCGATCTGGACAATACGGCCTTCGACCGCCGCGGCCTCGTAGTTTCGCGCCACATAGTCGCCGCCGACCATGTCGAGGATGACGTTTGCGCCCTTGCCTCCTGTCGCGTCCTTGACCGCGGCGACGAAATCCTCTTCGCGATAGTTGATCGCCCGATCCGCCCCCAGCCTCAGGCAGGCGTCGCATTTCTCCTTGCTGCCGGCCGTGGTGATGACATAGGCGCCGAACGCGGCGGCAAGCTGGATGGCCGTGGTGCCTATGCCCGACGAGCCGCCATGCACAAGCAAGGTCTCGCCGCGTTTCAGGCCGCCGCGCTCGAACACATTGTGCCAGACGGTGAAATAGTTTTCCGGCACCGCGGCCGCTTCGGTGTGGGTAAAGCCGGCCGGCAAGGGCAGGACGCTGCCGGTATGCACCTTGACGTATTCTGCATATCCGCCACCCGGCGTCAGCGCGCAGACCCGGTCGCCGATGCGCCAGCGCGATATGTCGTCGCCAAGGGCGGCCACTTCGCCGGACGCCTCGAGGCCCGGCAGGTCCGACGCGCCGGGCGGTGCTGGATAGGCGCCCTTGCGCTGCTGCACATCGGGCCGGTTGACGCCGGCGGCGCGCACCCTGATCAGGATTTCACCGGAGCCCGGCTGCGGCACATCGCGCGTCTCGGGTTTCAGCACACGGGGACCACCAGGTTCCGAGATCGCGATGGCCGTCATCTTCGCCGGAATTCTCTGTCCATTCGCCATGCGTGTTTCCATCCCTGGTTCGCCAGACTCTTGCTGGCTGCCATACTCTTGCCGGCAGTCCGAATCTTGCCGGATGTTTGCATCCGTGCCCCTGCCCTATGTATGCTCATTGCCAAATCAGGCAAATGGCCAAATCAGGGAGGAGCGACGATGGCGATCTTCGACGACGAACCCAAGAAGAAAGCGCGCCCGCATGAGATAGGGCAGGACCTGTCCCTGCTTTCCGTGAGTGAGTTGTCGGAGCGGATCGGTATCTTGCGAGAAGAGATCGCCAGGCTGGAAGCCGAGCTCAAGGCCAAGGGCAGCACGAAGTCCGCGGCCGAGGCCTTGTTCCGCCGCGGATAGTTTCAAAAAGCGCCGGTTTGACGCCGCCGAAAAGCCGGAATGCACCTGTCTTCAGACCCTGCGCTTCAGCAAACTCCAGCCGGATCAAAACATGTTCGCAGCCTACCGACCGATCCTCTCGCTGCTTCGCGGCACTGCCTTCCTGCTGGCGGCATCCGGCTTGCACGGCCTGCTCCTGCCGTTGCGCGGTCAACTTGAAGGGTTCTCGACGGCATCGCTCGGCCTGATGGGCACCGCCTGGGCCGGCGGCTTCGTCACCGGCTGCTTCTTTGCCCCGCGCCTCGTGCGCCGCGCGGGACATGTGCGGGCCTTCGGCGCCTTTGCGGCGTCGGGAGCGATCGTGGCGCTGCTGACCGGCTTGATCATCGACGAATACGTCTGGATCCTGCTGCGCGCTTTCACCGGCTTCACCATGGCCGGCGCCTTCATGGTCATCGAAAGCTGGCTGAACGAGAAGGCCACCAACGAGAACCGCGGCACTGTCTTTGGCCTCTACATGATGGTCACCTACGCCTCGATCATGGGCGGACAGATGATCGTCGCCGGCGGTGACGTGCGATCGGACTCGCTGTTCATGATCACCGGCATCCTGTTTTGCCTGTCGCTCATTCCGACCGCCGTTTCGACGGCGTCGCATCCCAAGGCGCTGCAGGATGTCAAGCTTGACGTCAAAGGCCTTTATGCCAATTCGCCGGTGTCGGCGGTCGCTTGCCTGCTGGTCGGCATCGCCAATGGCGCCTGGGGCACGCTGGGTGCCGTCTACGGCGCCCGCATCGGCATTTCCACGGCCGAGATCGCCTTGATGATGAGCCTCGTCGTCGTCGCCGGCGCTGCCATGCAGCTTCCGGCCGGGCGCCTGTCCGACAAGACCGACCGACGTTTCGTGCTGGCGGGCGCGGCCTTCGGCGCGGCGCTGTTTGCGCTTGCGATCTTCCTGTTCGAGCCGCGCTCAGCCATCTTCGTCCTGATCTTCACGGCGGCCTACGGCGCTTTTGCCTACACGCTCTATTCGATCGCCGTCGCCCACGCCAACGACCACGCGCGATCCGAGGATTTCGTCAAGGTCTCGGGCGGCCTGTTGCTGCTCTATGGTTTCGGCACGATGATCGGCCCGTTGCTGGGCGCGGCCCTGATGGGGTGGGTCCGGCCGGAAGGCCTGTTCCTGGCGACGGCGTTCGCGCATCTCAGTCTCGCCGCCTATACGCTGCTGCGCATCAGCCGCCGCGCCCCGGTGCCGATCGAGGATCGCGATGCCTTCAAGACACAGCCGGCCGACCGCTCGGTCACGCCGGAAGCGCTGCGGCTTGACCCGCGAAGAAAAGCTGAAACCAATGGTTGAGATTCGAAAGGCTTTGCCTCACAAATAAGGCATGATGTTTTCCGACGCCTTCATGGCGATTGCCGATCCCAACCGGCGCCATCTCTTGGAAGAACTCCGGCGCGGCCCGAAGACCGTCAACGAATTGGCCGCCGGACTGCCGGTATCGCGACCCGCCGTCTCCCAGCACCTGAAGGTGCTGCTTGATGCCGGCCTGGTCAACGCCAAGCCGGAAGGAACAAGACGGGTCTATACGGTGAGCAATGCCGGTTTCCTGAAGCTGAACCTCTGGCTCGATCAATTCTGGGAGACCTGATGCTTCTTGCCCAAAAGCGCACAGCGGTTTTGGGACAACGACATGCATGAAGAAAGCTCGGCGCGCTTCAAGCCCTTCGCCGGATACCGGTAGCCGAAATCAGGCTTCGACCGTCAGCGCCGCGCCCAGCGCGTCGAGCAGTTCGCGGGTGCCGTGCTCGCGGGTGGCGGAGCTGTCGTGGCCATCGAGAAAAGCGCCCTGCTCGGTCAGCACCAGCCGCGTGCCCTTGCCTTCGGCATGCAGCTCGATCGTAGCCAAGGACACCGAGATGCGGGTTTCGCCAAAAAGCATGTCGTAACTGTAGACGATGCGCTGGTCCGGCACGATGTCCTGATAGGTAGCGTTGTATACGTGGATCGGTCCGTCCTTGGGACCGCCGGCATTGATCTCCTTGCCGCCAACGCGGAAGTCCATTTCATGCCTGCTGGGCATCGGGTTGCTGGGGTCCGTGAACCAGCGCCTCTTGGCCGCCGGATCGCTGAGCGCGAAGTAAACTTTCGCGGGCGGCACCGGATAGAAGCGGTCGATGATGAAGGTGGAATGGACGACGGATCGCTGGGTCATGGGAATTCTCCTGCTAGCTTGATGGTTGCTGGGCGATGAAGACGCCGTCCTTGTGGGCAGCCCCGAAATAGACCTCGACACCGCACAGCCGGCTGCCCCGGAACGTATGAAGCTCGGTGTTGCGGAAGCCTTTGCCGTCGAGCGTTTCGCAACGATAGAGAACGAAGGCAGCGTCCCCGTCCTCGCATATCCTCTCGATGGTGATCGACTTGAAGAGCTTGCTGTTGGGCCAGCACCGCACGAAATAGGTCGCCCGGTCGATGGCATCGTCATAAGGGCTGGTGAAGGTGAAATCATCGGTCAGGACAGCCTCGATGATTTCACGGTCATTCGCCTGATAGGCAGCGAAATAACTGTGGATCAG
The DNA here is from genome assembly GCF_040537815.1 of Mesorhizobium shangrilense. Classification (NCBI taxonomy): domain Bacteria; kingdom Pseudomonadati; phylum Pseudomonadota; class Alphaproteobacteria; order Hyphomicrobiales; family Phyllobacteriaceae; genus Mesorhizobium; species Mesorhizobium shangrilense. Next base: position 86,136 of record NZ_JBEWSZ010000012.1, on the reverse strand, counting down.
CTCCGATCTGCTTTTGCCGGGCATGGCGGAAACCTCCTTCTGCTTGGTTGGCGATTGCCAGGATCAGGCGTCGGCGGGCTCGTTCGAAAACTCCGCCGCGAGATTGTCCAGCGCGGCGCTGAATCCCGCCTCGCTGCCGGCGATCATGTCCTTGTCGCCGAAGGCCGCGACCTGGTCGGTGAGGATAAGCCGTGTGGATTTACCCTGTGCCTGAAGCTCGACCGTGATCAGGGACACGGAAAGCCGGTTCCAGCCCTCCGACACGACTTCGGTCGAGACGATCCTGTATTCGGGCTCGATATCCATATAGCGGGTTTCAACCCGGTAGATCAGTCTGCTGCGCGGCCCGCAGCGGCTGACATCCAGCCCGCCGACACGAAAGTCGGTCTTGTCGTAGACCAGTTCCGCATCCTTCGATGGCGTGCCCCAGCGCATGCGCGCCTGCGGGTCGGCCAGGGCCTTGAACACCCGCGCCGGCGAAGCATTATAGAAGCGCTCGAGCACGATGGTGGCATGTGTCACGGACGGTTCGGTCATGATGAGCCTCCTTCACTTTCCTTCGGTGTCGTCATTGGTTTCGGCAAGAAAGGCGCCGAGCCGGTCGAGCCGGCGCTCCCAGATCAGGCGCCGTTCGTTGATCCAGTGTTCGGCGGTTCTCAGCGCCTGCGGTTCAATCTGGCAGGTGCGCACCCGGCCGAGTTTCTCGGTGCGGACGAGCCCGCTTGCCTCCAGCACGTTCAGGTGCTGGACGACAGCCGACAGCGACATCGCCAGCGGCTCGGCCAGTTGGCTGACCGATGCCGGACCGCGCGACAATCGGTCGACCATCTGCCGGCGCGCCGGGTCGGCAAGCGCCTGGAACATCAGATCAAGCTGGGCCGGATCGTGCAGCATGGCTTTAACCGTTGTTGTAGGGGAACATGTGGAAATAGGGCTGCGCTTCCTCGATCACGCGGGCGAAGGATGGCCGCTCCACCAATCGGTCGTGGTAACGCTTCACCGCCGGATATCGGTCGCCGAAAGGCTCGACCTTGTTGGCGTAGAACAGCGCCGGTGACGCCGCGCAGTCGGCCATGGTGAAGGTCTCGCCCGTCGCCCAGCTCTTTGCCTGCATGTCTTGTTCAAGGAAGGTATAGGAATTGCGCAACTGGCCTCGCGCCTGCTCGACGCCGAACGGATCGGTCATGCCTTCCGGCCGCAGCCGGTCGGCGACGATCTTCTGCATCGGCTCCTGGACATAGAAATCATAGAAGCGGTCGGCCACGCGAACCCTGCTGGCGAGACCGACATCGACGGGGAGCAGTTCGACTGGCCCTGGGTAATGGGCGGCCAGATATTCGATGATGATGGTCGATTCCGGCACCGTGCGGTCGCGCGCATCGTCGCGCAACGCCGGCATCTTGCCCCAGGGCGACAATTTCAGGAAGGCGGCGCGCGACTGCTCGTTGCCGAGATCGACGATGACCGATGTGAATGGCGTATCGTTCTCATAAAGCGCGACCAAAGGCTTCCAGCAGAAGGAGGCCAGCGGGTGAAAGTGAAGCGTAAGGGTCATTGTCCTGCTCGTCCGTTCCTTGGCTCGTCTGTTCCTTGGCACGCCAGCTTTGGTGCCTCGTCCTAGCGAAAATCAAACACTGAAGCATTTGCTTAACTATTGCCGCAAGCCCGATGCGTCAAGCCCCCGGCCGCGCTCTTAGCCGGCCTGGGCGTGAGCGACGATCGCAGCAGCTATCGTTGTCCAATCGTCCGGATGCAGCTCGTGACCGCCGCCCTCAATGCGGACAAGCCGCGCCCCGGCAACCGCCTCGGCAAGTGCCGCGCCGTGCTCGATCGGGAAGATCGGGTCTGCCGTGCCGTGCACCACGAGCAGCGGAGCCGCGATCTCGCCGAGGCGGCCCTTCCAGGCCTCGCCGCCCTTGAGCATGAAATGATTGGTCGCGCTCAGAAAGCCGCCGGAACGGTCGTAATCCCCTTCGATAAACGCCCTTGTCCGTTTCTCGTCGAACGGATGCGCCACGCTGGCGATCATCCGCGCATCCCTGGTGATAAAATCGACCACCTGGCCGCGATCGGACCAATCGACGTTCTCGCCTCCAGCCGAATGTTCCATATAGGCTTCGGTCGTTCCCGGCAGATGGGACGTGTCGGTTCCAATCGGCGAACTGCTGATGACCGTAAGCGACAGGACACGCGGCGGATACTTCAAGACCACAAGCTGCGCAATCATGCCGCCCATCGACATGCCGACAATATGGGCCTCTCCGATGCCATGGCTGTCGAGCACATGGATCGCATCATCAGCCATGTCGTCGAGCGTATAAGGCGGCGCGCCCGGCGGATATTTGGTCGAGCGGCCGGTGTCGCGATTGTCATAGCGGATCACGAACAGGCCGGCGTCAGCCAGTTTCCTGCAGACCGCCTCCGGCCACCACAGCATTGAGGCCATGGCGCCCATGATGAGCAGGATCGAAGGATTTGCTGGATCGCCAAAGGCCTGGGATGCGATTTCCGGCTGTTCACTCGTCGCCATATCGGGAGTCTCCTGGTCCTCACAACCGATTGCGTTTTGCAATCAGTTGCACGATACTGAGACTGATACGATAATGCAACTGGTTTTTCTCTCGGAGAGTCGCATGAGCATCGATCGCCGGTCCGGATGCCCGATCAACCTGTCGCTGGAAGTGTTCGGCGATCGCTGGAGCCTGATCATCCTTCGCGACATGATTTTCGGCGGCAAACGCCATTTTCGCGAGCTGCTCAACGGCTCGATGGAGGGGATCGCTTCCAACATCCTCGCCGACCGGCTGAAGCGATTGATGGAACTGGGCATGCTGACCAGGGCCGACGACCCCACCCACAAGCAGAAGGCCATCTACAGCCTGACCGAAATGGCCATCACGCTGGTGCCGATCCTGGCGCATCTCGGCGCCTGGGGCCGCGTCTGGCTGCCGGTGAGCGATGATCTGTCGATCCGCGCCGAGCTCCTCGAAAAAGGCGGCCCGCCGTTGTGGGAGCAATTCATGGACGAACTGCGCCACGAGCATCTTGGCACGCCATCCAGCACGCCCTCCGACGCCACGGTGCGCGCAACCCTGCGGGCAGCCTACGAGGCGGTCGTCGCCCGCAAGAAGGACGCAGGACCCGGTGCGCCTGCGTGACCCAAGTTATTTTTCCATTTTCAGGCCGGCTCTGCTATCAAGGGGCCGAAATCATGATTTGCGAGATTGGATAAAGCCCTTGGTTGAGAACTCTAAGGATACCGCACGCGCACGCGCCGATTCGCGTTTCAAGAAACAGGAAGAGGCCGCCACCGTGCGCCAGAAGGCGATGGCCGAATATGTCGCCGAGAGCGATGCCCGGCAGGCCAAGACCAACAAACTGAGGGCACTCCGCCTCGCCAAGGAAGCGGAAGACCTCGCCAACGCGCCAGCCGCCCCGGCCAAGAAGCCGGCGCGCGCCAAGAAGAAAACCGCCTAGCAGGCTAGACCTTCGAAGGCAGATCAGAAGCACGCGAGCGCCATATCGGGAGGATGCGGTACTGGTGGCGTGCTTCCACATTGCGGCCTGTCGTGGTCGCTATCCATCCCGCCCTTTCCGGCGAAGCAATTTCAACCGAAACCGGGATTTCGCATCGCCCGCACCCGGTCAATGATTCACGCCTTTCCATAGGAGATTACCATGACCGCACTGACGCTCGAAAAGGCCAAGCAGATCATCGACGCCGCCTTTGCCAAGGGGGCCGAACTCAAGCTCAAGCCGCTGGGCGTCTCGGTGCTTGATGCCGGCGCCCATCTGGTCGCGTTCCAGCGCCAGGACGGCGCCTCGTTCCTGCGCCCGCAAATGTCGGCTGGAAAGGCCTATGGCGCGCTTGCCATCGGCATGGGATCGCGCCGCGTGGAAGCCTTCGCCAAGGAACGTCCGCATCTTGTCGCCGGCATTTCCGATGTCTCGGGCGGGCGTGTCCTGCCGGTCGTCGGCGGCGTTCTGATCCGTGACAAGGCTGGTGCCGTCATCGGTGCGGTCGGCATTTCGGGCGACACGTCGGACAATGACGAGACCGCGGCCATCGCCGGCATCGAGGCAGCCGGCTTCACCGCCGACCCAGGTTGAGGTCGAGCAGCGGGCTGAACCTCGATATCCCTAGTTCAAATTGATATCCCGGCTGGCCGATCGCATCGACACCGCGAAACCGGCCAGCACGTCGATGAGTGCGATGACCATCAGCGTGAAGAAGACGGAATGGGCGGCGCCCTTCACCAGCAGGAACTCGACCAGGAACGCCACGAAGACGAAGGTCGATAGCAGGTGGTCCATGATCGACGCATTGGTCGTGCGCGTCGACTTTACCATTTCCGCGAAGAAGAAGATCAGCCCGATCAGCACCATCAGGTCGCCGAGCGTCATCGAAAACACCCCGCCCGACATCATGCGGACCGAGAAGATCTCGCTCACCCACGGATCATCGCCGCCGCCGAATATTCCCAGAAGGCCGAGATTGTAGAGGACGAAGGGCACGATCAGCAGCGGAATGGCACCGAACATCTGACGTCTCCGGTTTGGGCACCCTTCTGTAGAATGCGGCACGCGCCCGCCGTCAAGAATTTTCGCAGAGGCGCGACAACACGAACAAAGACCGCGTGAAACCGCATGGCGGCCGGAATTGCTCCCGACCGCCACGCGATCCTCTGAACTCAGCGCTTGAACTGCCCCGCCCGCACCGCGGCGCCAATGACGTTGAGGATGATATGGCCAGCGGTGATCGAGGTGATCTCGTTGACATCGCGCGCCGGAGTGATCTCGACGATATCGACGCCGACCACCTTACCCTTGGCGAACAGTCCCTTGATCAGGTCGATCGTCTGGCGATAGGTGACCCCGCCCGGCTGTGGGCCGGCGACAGCCGGCATGACCGCCGGATCAAGCCCGTCGGCATCGATGGTGAGGTAATAGCGACCGCCATCGGGGATGCGCTTGAGCAGGGCCGCGGTGCCGATGTCCTGCCATTCATTGGTGGTTATGATGTTGGCGCCGTAAGCGTGGGCGGCTGCCACCTCTTCCGCGCGCGCGCTGCCCTGGCCGCGCACGCCGACCTGGAAGATGTCCTTGATATGCGCCATTTCCGAGGCTCGGCGGATGGTGCTGGAATAGCCCTCCTTGACGCCGTTGACGTTGTCACGCCAGTCGAGATGGGCGTCGAGCTGCACCAGGGTGACCGGGCCCTCGCCGTCAAGGGCCCGGAAGATCGGGATCGGAATGCCGTGATCGCCGCCTATGGTGATCGGCAGTGCGCCGGCAGCGCGGATCTTGCGGATCGCGGCTTCGGCCCGTTTGTAGTGCCCGACATGATCGGCCGCCGCGCCGGGCACGTCGCCGACATCGACAACCTTGATGTCCTGGCCGTCGAAGACCGGTCCGCCAATGTCGAAATCATAGCGGTCCAGCGCCTGGCTGATACGCTGCGAGGCGCGCCGCACCGCTGTCGGCGCGTTGGTCTGGTCGTTGATCAGCTCGTCGATTGTGTAGGGGTCTCCATAAGGCATGCCGATAATGGCGACGTCAGCCTTCAGCGTGTCGAGATCCTCGACCAGCGGAAAGTTCATGAATGTCTGGAACACATCGCGCGGCGCGGTGGTGAGCTTGGACATGGGGTCTCCTCTGTATTGAAAGTTTTGGATCAGGCGCCACGGCGGGCCGCGAGATGGGGCTGCAACCTGTGCTCCAGGCTGCGCGAGATTGCCGCGACAAGGGCGGTCAGCCCCCAGTACAGCAATGCAATGGCGGTGAAGATCTCCACCGGCGAGAAGGTGCGGCCGATGACGTTCTGAGCCATATAGGTGAGCTCGGGAACCGTGATCGCCGACAGGATCGCCGATTCCTTGATCAGCGTGATTGTGAGATTGGTGGCCGCGGGCAGGATATAGCCGAGCACCTGCGGCACAAGGATCTTGCGAAAGATGGTGAGGTAGCGCAGCCCGAGCGCATAGCCTGCCTCGACCTGCCCACGCGAGATGGACTGGATCGCCCCCCTGATGATCTCGGCCGAATAGGCGCTGGCATAGGCCGACAGCGCGCCGATCGAAACCACCACCGGCGAAAGCCGGATGCCGAACATCGGCAAGGCGTAGAACAAGAGGAAAATCTGGATCAGGAACGGGATGTTGCGGAAGATTTCAACATAGGCCGAGACGATAGCCGCCGACAGCCGCCCGCCCCGCAGCCTGACCAGCGCCAGCACGACGCCGAGCGCGAAGCCGAGCGGCAGCGACACGGCGCACATCAGCACCGTATTGCCGAAGCCCTTGGCGAGTATCTGCCAATTGTCCAGGATGACGGAAAAATCGAACGTCATGCGCGTGCTCCCTGCGCCTTGCGTTCCAGGTGCCTGGTCAGCAGGCTGCAGGAGAACAGCACGATGAAATACAGCACCGCCGCCATGCAGAAGGCCTCGACCGGCCGGTAGGTGACGTTCATGATGTTCTGCGCGGTGCGGGTCAGTTCGACCACGGCAATCACGGAGAGGATGGATGACGCTTTCACCAGCATGGTGAACTCGTTGACCATCGGCGGGATGATGGCCCGGAACAGCTGCGGCATGATGACCTTGAACCAGATCACCACGGGTTTCAGGCCAAGCGCCTTGGCCGCTTCGTATTGGCCGGCGGGAATGCGTGTCAGCCCGGCGCGCAGAATCTCGGCGACGAAGGCAGCGCTGTTGAAGCTGAGCGCCAGCACGCCCGCCAGCAGCGGCGGCAGATCAATTCCGACAAGACCCGGCAGCACATAATAGACAACGAAAATCTGCACGATCAGCGGCGTGCCGCGAATGAAACTGGTGTAGAGCGCGCCGATCCAGCGAACCACGCGCCAGCGTGATCGACCGCAAGCGAGCAAGCCGAAGCCGATCACCGTGCCGACCAGGAACCCCAGCGCCGAGACACCGAGCGTGATGCAGGCACCGGTCAGGAATTGCGGCAGGAAGGCCAGCGTTTTTGAAAAATGGAACATTTTTCAACTCGAACGGAGAAGCATCGTCTGGCGTGGCGAGAGCGATTGCCGCAAAGGCTGCGAACCATCGCCTGCGCCGCGCCAGACATGTTCAAGGACGGATACGGTTCAGAGCGCGCCGGGTGGCAGATAGCCTTCAGCAGGCGTCTTCATCTCGAAGCCGAACCATTTCAGCTGCAGCTCCTTCAGCTTGCCGCTATCCTTCAGCTCGCCGATCTTGGCGTTGATGAATTCGCGTAGATCCTTGTCCTCCGGCCGCAAGACCCAGGACAGATAAGAGAATTCGCCGATCGAGCCGACGACCTTGTAGGTATCGGGAACGTTCTTCATCAGCACCGCCGCTGAAGGCGAGGCGATGACAATGGCGTCGACCTGTCCGGAGGCCAGGGCGACATGGGTCTCGGGGAAGGAGGTGAACAGCTTCAGTTCGCCGACACCTTTGCCACCCTTGTCCTTGAGCTCCTTGTCATAGGCTTCGATGATCGGCTGCACGGACGACGCAAGCTGCGTCGCCACCACCATGCCAGTAATGTCTTCCGGCGTCTTGATGCGGGTCTCGTCGGCACGCACGACAATCACGTTCTCGAACGACCCCGTCGGTCGAGTGTAGGCGTATTTCGCCGCCCGTTCGGCGTTGATGCCGGTAGACGTCGCCATCAGATCGAACTTCTTGGCAAGCAGGCCCGGCAGCAGGCCCTGGAAGGGAAGGTTGAGCTGGTCGAGCTTCACGCCCAACTGGCTTACCACATAGTCCAGGATGTCCTTGTTGTAGCCGACGATCTGGCCATCACGGACGAACTCGAACGGTTCGAAGGCGGCCTCGGTGCCAACGACGATGGTGCCGCGCTGCTTGATCTGATCGATCAACCCATCGGCATGAGCGGGAGCGAGTGACAGGAAGAGCGGCGCGGCGGCAAGCAGAGACAGGACGCGGCGGCGCGAAGCTGAGAAAAACGCAATCATTGTTACCCTCTTTTTTCTTCGGTTTTGCTGTGCTGGTAGGCGCGGCCGCTGTGTTTGAAGACGCGGCCGATCATGTAGCTCTCCGAGTCCTTGATGCCGGGAACATTGGCCAATTCGCTGACCAGGAAGTCATGCAGGCTGGTCGTTGACGGCAAGGTGAGCTGGATGATGATGTCGAACGGTCCGGTCATGGCGTAGACGCTGTCGACGAACGAGTACTCGGACAGCTTTTTGGCGACACTGATGATGTGCTCGCGGTCAACATCGAGCCCGACGATTGCCGCGATGCCGACATCGCTGCGCAAGGGACGCACGACAGCCTGGATGCAGATATCCGGATCTTCCAGCACACGGGCCATTTTTCGCCGCACGGTCGCTTCGGTCACGCCGATGCGCTTGGCGATATCGACGCTCGACATCCGTCCGTCGACCTTGAGTTGGGAAAGCACCGCTTGTTCGGTATCGTCCAGATCACTCGTGCTGACGAAATCCCACATATATTCCCTCATTCATGTCGATTAACGACTATGAATTTGAAAATTGCATAAGAAACCATTCATGACAATCCCACATGCGCCGAAAAACATCGAGCGCGGGGAAGCCCGGTCATCGCGAGCGATCCCGGAATGCCCGCTTGGTTCATGGAAGACGTCGCATTGAAGGAGATGAGGCAGCGATGATCCCGCGTTCCAGGCGTCAGGCCAGCCTGGAGGGGTACCTGCGCGCTGAAACAGCGTCACGGTCGATCAAGGATCAGGGCCTGGAAGGATGCCGGCAATGGCGGCCTGCGCTTCGAGAAGTGTGCCATCCGGCTGAAAAACGCAAAAAGACCGGCCACTGGCCGGTCTTTTTACAATTCAGGACTTGGAAGAAGCTGGTCTCAGCTTTCCTTGGGCGTCAACACCTGACGGCCGCGATACATGCCGGTCTTCAGGTCGATGTGGTGCGGGCGGCGCATTTCGCCGGAATTCTTGTCCTCGACATAGGTCGGGGCCTTGAGGGCGTCGGCCGAGCGGCGCATGCCGCGCTTGGACGGAGAGGTTTTTCGTTTCGGAACGGCCATGGATATGCTCCACTACATGGTCAAAAAAGCCCCGCCTGCCCTCGTGAAAGGGCCGTTTCAGGGGCCGGAATCTGAGAAAGTCGGGTGCCTATACACGCCCTGTGCCGTTTTGGCCAGCACTACCGCGAATTTTTTTGAGTTGGCTACTGGAGACAACCGACATAGGCGCCGGACCGGCCCGCCCGCCGCTCGATCAGGTTGGCGAGCCGTTTGAGGCCCGGTCCCGGCTTTGCCGGATTGCGTTCGATCGGGTTGGGCAAGGTGACGGCCAGCAGCGCCGCCTGCCGCCGTGACAGCTGTTTGGCCGAAATTCCGAAATGATGCTGGGCGGCGGCCTCGATGCCATAGATGCCCGGCCCCCATTCGGCGATATTGAGATAGATTTCCATGATGCGCCGTTTCGACATGACGGCATCGAAATAGACGGCCAGCGGCAGTTCGACGACCTTTCGAACCGTGCCCAGCGGCCGAGACCACAGAAAGAGGTTCTTCACGGTCTGCATGGTGATGGTCGACGCGCCGCGCGTGGCCTCGCCGGCGAGCGCGTCGTCGACCACGCCCTTCAATTCACCAAGGTCGACGCCGCGATGGAAGCAGAACTGCCCGTCTTCCGACATGATGACCGAATGCGCCAGCACCGGCGCCACGTCGTCGATCGAAACCCAGCGGCGGTCGTAGCCTGAAAACGTCGCCAGATCCTTCAGCATCAGCGTCGAAACCGGATGCACGAACGATGGCAGATAGAGGAAGGTCAGCACCGCCGGGATCAGCGCCATCACGAAGAGTACGGCAATGCCGCGCCGGACCCAGCGTTTGAGACCGATGCGGTTGCCGCCTTTCGGTCTCCCCGCCATGTCCAGCCCTTCGGTTTCGTGATCGACGATCGGTTCCGTCAAGCCGCCCAACCCGTGCTACTCCCCCTCCCGGCATAATGGCGCTTGGCTTCTTGCGCAATGTCTGAGTGTCGGCTACCCGTCCCGGCCATGACGAAAGACGATCAAATGGCGTTCGAAACGATCCTTGTCGAGCACGCGGCCGCGATCGAGGCGCAACTGCGCCAAATCCTCGATGGACGCGCGCTTGCCGGCGAAATCGCGCGGCCGGAACGTTTGATGGCGGCGATGCGCCACGGTGTGCTGAATGGCGGCAAGCGCCTGCGCCCCTTCCTTGTCATGGAGAGCGCCGCGTTGTTTTCCGCCGATGGCGAGGCAGCTTGGCGCGTGGCGACAGCCCTTGAATGCATGCATTGCTATTCGCTGATCCATGACGATCTGCCGGCCATGGACGACGACGACCTGCGCCGTGGCCAGCCGACCGTGCACAAGGCCTTCGACGAGGCGACGGCCATTCTTGCCGGCGATGCCCTGCTGACACTGGCCTTCGACATCCTCGCCGACGAAGCGACCGTGCTGCCGCCGGATCGAAAGGTGGCGTTGATGCTGGCGCTTTCCCGCGCCGCCGGCGTCGGCGGCATGGTCGGCGGCCAGATGCTCGACCTCGAAGCCGAACGAAACCGGCCTGATGAGGCCGGCATCATCCGCCTTCAGGCAATGAAGACAGGCGCGTTGATCCGCTTTGCCTGCGAAGCGGGTGCGATTGTCGCCGGCGCCCCGGCGCAAGACCGCGAGCGGCTGGCCGAGTTCGGCTCGGCGATCGGGCTTGCCTTCCAGCTTGCCGACGACCTGCTCGACCTGACGGCCAATGCGAGCCAGATGGGCAAGGCGACCGGCAAGGATGCGGCGGCCGGCAAGGCGACGCTGGTGGCGCTGCATGGCGCGACCTGGGCGCGAAGCCAGCTCCAGGGCCTCGTCGATCAGGCCCATGCCTTGCTCGAGCCCTATGGCGAACGCGCGGCACTTCTGAAGGAAGCCGCCAAATTCGTGGCAGTCCGCAGCAACTAAGGGCGGCTTTGCTCCACGAACGAAATTTTAATGTAAATGAAGCGTAATCCCCATCATTAAAATGATGCGTATGTGTTGGGGTTGCGCATGCCGGAATATTCTTCCTTTATCCGGTCGATCCGGATTCGCTACCTTTCAGGACTGTTGATTTTCGCACTCGCCTCCGCCGCGATCATGGTTGCGCTGGATCGGGTGAATTCCTTTCGTCGCGACATCGAGTCCGTGAGCAGCAACCTCGTCGTCTTCACGCGCGACTTGCGCAACGCGACAAGTTTCGCCGAAACGACCGGCACCGCCTGGCAGACGGAAACGCGTGACGCGCTCGCCACATCGGCGCGTGGCCATTCGGAGCGCCTGACCGGCGACATCGATGCACTCGATGCCCAGATCGCCGCGATCCGGCCGCGCCTCTCGAAGCAGACCGTAGACGAGCTCGATTCCGCGTCCGTCAACGGCGACCTGTTCTGGTCGCCGCGCGACATGGTGCGCAATTTCAACCGTATGTCGGTGGCACAAAAGGCCGACGAGTGGAGTTATCGCGAGATCCGCAACCAGAACGACCTGGTTGCACAGCCCATGCTTGTCCGTGTCCGCACCGCCATGGACGACGAGCGCCATCTGGCCGATGCCGCCAGCGACAGGCTGCTCTTGTGGGCAAGCGGGCTGTTGTTCGCCGTGCTCGCCATCGTCGCCTTCTGGATCTTCCGCCCGATGGAAAAGGCGATCCGGCGTGCCTTCACCGAATCCGCGGCGTCGCTGTTCAAGGCCGAGGCAGCCGACCGCGCCAAATCGGAATTCCTGGCCAATATGAGCCATGAGATCCGCACCCCGATGAACGGCGTGCTGGGCATGGCGGAACTGCTTGCCAAGACCGAGCTTACGCCGCGCCAGAAGACCTTCACCGATGTCATCGTCAAGTCCGGCAATGCGCTGTTGACCATCATCAACGACATCCTCGATTTTTCGAAAATCAATGCCGGCCAGCTGACGCTGGACCCGGCGCCCTTCCGCCTTTCCGAAGCGGTCGAGGACGTGGCGACCCTGGTGTCGGCGCGCGTTGCCGAGAAGAACCTGGAACTGATCGTCCGCGTTGACCCGCGTCTGCCCGCCTTTGTCGTCGGCGACGCCGGGCGGTTCCGGCAGATCATCACCAACCTGCTTGGCAATGCGGTGAAATTCACCGAAAAAGGCCATGTCCTGATCGATGTCGGCGGCGATATCATCGATGGCGTTGTTCAGCTCAAGGTCCGGGTCGAGGACACCGGCATCGGCATCCCGGCCGAAAAGCTGCAGAACGTGTTCGAGAAGTTTGCCCAGGTCGACGGTTCCTCGACACGCCGCCATGAAGGTACCGGTCTTGGCCTTGCGATCGCCGCACGCCTCGTCGACCTGATGGGCGGCAAGATCGGCGTCGAGAGCGAGATCGGCCGCGGCTCGGTGTTCTGGTTTGCCGTGCCGCTGCCCGCGCACCAGGCCCAGCAACGCGACGAGATCGTGCCGGTCGATGTCACCGGCGCACGCGTGCTGGTCATCGACGACAATCCGGTCAACCGCGAAATCCTGCTCGAACAGCTCCGAAGCTGGAGCTTCGACTGCGCCGCCGCCGAAAGCGGCGCTGTCGGCCTGGCTTTCCTCGACCGCGCCTTCCAGTTGGGTGCGGCGGTCGACTGCATCATCCTCGACTATCAAATGCCCGGCATGAACGGCGCCGATGTCGCCAGAGCCATCGCCGCCGACAGTCGGCTGAACATCATTCCGGTCGTGCTTTTGACGTCGGTCGATCAGGTTGATTTCGGTCGGATGATCATCGATTACGGCATATCGGCGCACCTGACCAAGCCGGCGCGCTCGGCCGTGCTGCTTGGCACGGTCATCTCCGTGATACAGAAGGCCCGCGCGCAAGGCAGCAAGGCACAGTTCGTTCGCGAACCGGTCGCCGTTGCCCAACCGTCGGTGCCGGCCTTCACCGTCATTCGCGGCCCTGCCATGCCGGTCTCCACCGCACCGGAATCAACGGTGACGCCCAATGGCCCGATCGACATCCTCATCGCCGAGGACAATGACGTGAACCAGCTGGTCTTCGGCCAGATCCTCAATGGGCTGGGCTTGAGCTACCGCATCGCCGGCAATGGCCGCACCGCGGTCGAAATGTACCGGGCGCTGCGACCCAAGCTGATCCTGATGGATGTCTCGATGCCCGAGATGAACGGCTACGAAGCGACGCGCGCTATCCGGACCATGGAGGCCACGACAGGCAGCCACATACCGATCATCGGCGTCACCGCGCATGCCTTGAAGGGCGACCGCGACAAATGCCTCGAGGCCGGCATGGATGACTATCTGCCGAAGCCGGTTTCCCCGGACCGCCTGGGGACGAAGATCGGCACCTGGCTGAGCGAGACGGTGGTGGTGGCCAAGACGGCTTAGCCCCTACTCAGAGCTTCGGACAGGCGCATCCGAACAATAGCGGCGCATCCAGTCGAGGCTTGTCTCGTCGGCGAGCTTTGCAACGCCCGGCCGCACATCTTCGGCATTCGGGGGCTGAACGCCGAGGACCTCGCAGATGCCCAGCAATGTCGCCGCCGGGTCGGCGGAAAGACGCTCATAGCCAATTCGCAGCGGGGTTAGGCCTTGCGCTGCGAACCAAACGTTCCAGGCCGCATCATAGGCTTCGAGTTCGGCGAGTTCACCTTTGATCCGCTCGAAATCATATTGGGGTTCTTGCGCCGGTCCTACCCTCTCGATCTCGGAGCCATCGGGAGCGATGTGCCAGAGACCGGTCTGCTGCGCCTTGATCAGGGAAATGGCCTGCGCAAGCTTGTCTTCACGCGAGAGGTGTATGTAGAGCATGCGACCAAAAGCTTTTTCAAAACGCGCCGTGTCTGACGCAAGTCCAGGGAAAATCTGATCGAGGATCGCTGAAAGCTCATCCAGGTTTTCGCGCATCAGGCGCAGGCCGAAGACGCCCGTCCCACCCTTGCCGGCACTGATTGCCGCATTGAGGTAGGCCGTGTTGAATTCAAGCTCGCCCATCATATCGCGAGCGGGCAGATTCCACTCTTCGGCCCACTCCGACACGTCCTGCCGCCGATAGAATGAGTGAGGATCGCCGGCCGTCCTCGTCGACGCCAGAAGCTTGCACAGCAAAGTGCTCCCGGTTCTCGGCGTGCCGCAGATTATGTATCCGTCAAACATGTTACAGCCCATGCTGGTCGTCGAAGGCAGCGCAACCGCCCCTGGCAAATGATGGGCGCCTATAACCGAAATTTCCGCTGTATGCGACGGGCGCATTCCAACGGCGTAAGCGTGCTGGTGTCGACTTCGAGATCGTAGCGGATGCCCTTACGCGCCCATATTACCAGCGCGCCAGCCCCGGCAACCGGTCGGCCCGCTGGACTTCACGAGCCTCGAGGACCTCCAGTGGCGCGAACACGCCAATCAGGTGAAGATCGAAGTCGGCGAGCAGCTCGAGATATTCCGGCATTTCGCCGTGGCACAGCACATCGTCGACAATCAGGTTGTTGCCCTGCCCCGCCATGGCGGCGATGGCGTGCCGCATGCCCCGCAAGGCTCGAGCTTTTGCCGGCACTGCCAACGCCATTGAGAAGAATGATCTTGGCGGTCATACCGACAGTGCCCTCATCAGGAATTTCCGACTGTTCTACCGGTTGCGCATGACCAGGCATGAGCCACCGACGCTGTGCAGTTTCTGGCAGATGATGTCGGCATTGGCTCTGGTATCGGCCCCGATTCTGACCGCATAGATGCCGCGCCGGCCGATTGGCGTGCGCACCCGGCTGACCACCGGATCATGACTGGCGAGCAACGCTGGAAACCGGCTTCTCACCCTGAGCCACTGGTTGAGCGCAGCGGAGCGGCGGAAATTGCCGGCCACCTGCACGCCCCATGGCATGACGTTGATCGAGGCCATCGCCACGGTCGTCGACATGATTGATGGCAACCTGCGGCAAGCAACAGCGAAACTCACCTTGGCATCAAGCGGCTGGGAGGTTCCGGCGTAGGATGTGTCGGTGAACTTGTCCACCGGCTCGCCCATGATGTCGAACACGTAGCTTTCGGTCTCCATCGGCAGGAAACCGCCGGAACTCAGCCAGCGCGACACCCGGTTCTCGCCGGCATTGTAGGCGGCCGCAGCAAGGCCGAGATTGCCATAGGTGGTTTTCATCTCGGCGAGATATTTTGCCGAGGCCGGGATCGCCTGGGTGATGTCGAAGGAATCGGCGAGGCCGCGCATCTTGGCGGTGCCCGGCATGAATTGGGCGATGCCCTCGGCGCCAACGGGACTGACCGCATTGGGATCAAACCGGCTTTCCTTCCAGATCAGCCGGGCGAAGAAATCCCTCGGCAGGCCGTTCTGGTCGGCATAGGCCTCGATAAGATTGCAAACCTTGTCGATCAGCCGCTGCTTGGCCGACTGGGGCGGATCGGCCCGAACGACAGTCGACCAGGTCAGTCCACACAGCAAAACCAGCGTCGCCCAGAGGAAACGCTGCATCTGATCTACTCGGCCGCGGCCTTGCCGCGACCAAACCGCTGCTCGATATAGTCAGCGACCATTTTCTCGAAATCGGCGGCGATCGACGGCCCACGCAACGTCGCGGCCTTCTTGCCGTCGACGAATACCGGCGCTGTCGGCGTCTCGCCGGTGCCGGGCAGCGAAATGCCGATATCGGCATGCTTGGACTCGCCCGGACCGTTGACGATACAGCCCATCACCGCGACCTTGAGGTTCTCGACACCGGGATATTTTTCGCGCCACACCGGCATGTTCTTCCGGAGATCGGCCTGGATGTTCTGGGCGAGTTCCTGGAACACGGTGGACGTCGTGCGACCGCAGCCGGGGCACGCGGCGACGATCGGCACGAACTGCCGGAAACCCATCGTCTGCAGGAGTTCCTGCGACACCTGCACTTCGCGCGTGCGGTCGCCATTCGGCTCCGGCGTCAGCGAGATGCGGATGGTGTCGCCGATGCCTTGCTGCAGGAGGATGCCCATAGCGGCGGAAGAAGCCACGATGCCCTTCGACCCCATGCCGGCTTCGGTGAGCCCGAGATGCAGCGCATGGTTGGAGCGGGTGGCGAGTTCGGTATAAACAGCGATCAGGTCCTGCACGCCGCTGACCTTGGCCGACAGGATGATTTTCTCGCGGCCGAGACCGATCTCCTCGGCCATCTCGGCCGACAGGATCGCCGATTGCACGATCGCCTCGCGGGTGACTTCCTGCGCCGTCAGCGGAAAGCCCTGGGCCTGATTGTCGTTCATCAGCCGGGTCAGCAGCTCCTGGTCGAGCGAGCCCCAATTGACGCCGATACGCACCGGCTTGTCGTATCTGATCGCCATCTCGACGATATCAGTGAACTGCCGGTCCTTCTTGTCCTTGAAGCCGACATTGCCGGGGTTGATGCGATATTTGGCGAGCGCTTCCGCGCAGGCCGGATGATCCGCCAGCAGCTTGTGGCCGATATAGTGGAAATCGCCAACCAGCGGCACATTGACGCCAAGCCGCTGAAGCCGCTCGTGGATGCGCGGCACGGCCGCGGCACTCTCGTCGCGGTCGACGGTGATGCGCACGATCTCGGAGCCGGCGCGATGCAGCGCCGCGACTTGCGCAACTGTCTGGTCGATGTCGGCCGTGTCGGTGTTGGTCATCGACTGCACGACGACCGGGGCGCCGCCGCCAACCATCACACCGCCGACATCGACACCGACCGAGGTGCGACGCGGAAATGGAGAGGAGAAATATCCGGTCATGGCCGGCTACCCTTTGTCCAACACTTTTTGAATCTGCGCATCGCGCTTCCCGAAAACCGTATCCGGTTGCGGCGGCGACGCGCCAAGGTCCGGGCATGAGGTGGAGGAGCAAAGATGGCTTGTCAATGGCGACAGGTCGCCACTGCTTCAAATCAGACCAGGGATGAGACCGGAAAATCCTTGGATCTCATACAGTCAGAGACAACAAAAATAGCTCCGGAACCCAGCCTCGGTTTCCGGCCGCCTGCGCCAAGACCAACAGCCACTGTCCGGCGGCGGATGCCGCCGGCAGGAAATCCAAACTGTGGCTACTAAATCAACGGGGCGTTAGTGTGTGGTCGCCCTCAGTTTTTCAATCTCGTCCTTGAGTGCCAGCTTGCGCCGCTTGAGATTCACGATATCGAGGTCATCGACCGACGGATGGTTCATCGCGTCATCGATCTCGCGTTCGATGTCGCCGTGTTTCCGCTGCAACTCATCAAGATGGGATGCAAGAGACATGATTGGTTCTCCCTTTCATGGTTTTCCTCGATTGCAGCCGTCAAAGGCACATCCACCGCAGGTCGCATCTGTGACGGCACGATGACACTGTGCCACCATCCGGAAGCGATGTCGAATGATCCGTGGTAGCATTCCACGACAATACGAAATGTGATATGGGCTGCCCGCCGGTTGCAAAAGACGCCGGCCCCGCCCAATCAGGCCCAGTTTTGGGCGCCGCAGATATCAATACGGTAGAGAATGTCCGATCAGGAACAGGCCGATATTCGCCTCGAATTTTCCCGGCTGAAGCAGGAACACGCCGATTTCGACGCCGCGATCAACGCGATGATCGCGATGAATTGCGACCCGCTGCAGGTACAGCGCATGAAAAAGAAGAAGCTGTTCCTGAAGGACCGGCTGATGGCGCTGGAAGACAAGATCATCCCCGACATCATTGCGTGAGGCAGCCTATCCGGCGATCGAAAGCCTGGCGGCGCGGTCGCGCAGCAAGCCGATGAGATCGCCGGTTCGCTCCTCGGAAGTGTCGATGGGAACAACCAGGCACATCGTCGCCTCGACCTTGCCGGGCGCTGAAAAGACCGGCGCGGCCAGGCATTTCGTATAGGCGTCGACAAGGCCCGACGTGACGCAGTAGCCGGTGGTTTGCGCCCTCGCTATGTCGGCGATGAAGTCGTTGAGCAGCAATTTGCGGCCGTCCGGCAGGACAAGGTCATCCTGCGACACCATGCCCTCGATCCGGGCTCGCTCGAAGCCGGAAAGAAGCAGCCGTCCCGACGCGGTCCAGGGCAGCGGTATCTGCAAGCCGGTGGCGGAGCTGATGCGGAACGGCCTGGTGCCCGGACTGGAGTGGACGATCGTGTAGCGGCCGCTCTGCAGCATGCAGAGTTCCGAGGTTTCGCCTGTCTCGCGCGAGAGGTTGTCGACCTCCTGACGTCCCCTTCTGAGCAGGTCGTTGCCCCGCACATAATCCATTCCGTAGAGATAGAGCTTCTTGCCGAAATAGACGCGGTTGCCATCGCCGGTCATTTCCAGAAGGCCGGCGTCAACAAGCGAACGCACCAGCGTGTAGGTCGTCGAGCGAGGTGCGTTCACCCCCTTGGCAAGGTCGCCAATACCGATCGCCCGCTGGGTCGTGTGAAGAAACTCCAGGATCTCGAGCACCCGGTTGAGCCCCTTTTCACGCGATCCCGATGTCTTCTCGTCGGCTGAAGCTGCTGCGGCATTGCCATCTTGCATTGTCGATTCCTGGTGTTAGTATCTGTCTTGTACAGGATACATGCGTCTCTTGTAAGAGACAATCGGCTAGAGATCACTGACGCGTGGATCCGTTCAAGGGGAACAACACGAAAGGAGGTCGCCGTGAACGACACATCCGGAAGACGTGATTTTCTGAAATTGGGAATGGCGGGACTGGCCACGGCTGGCGTGCTGGCAACCGTCGATGCTCAGAAGGCCGCGGCCCAGGCCGCATCCGACAGCTTGCTGCGCACTGTGCTCGATCGCGGCAAGCTGATCGTCGGCACCGGCAGCACCAACGCGCCCTGGCATTTCGAAAACGATGCCGGCGAACTTGTCGGCATGGACATCACCATGGGACGCATTCTTGCCAAGGGGCTTTTCGACGACCCGACCAAGGTCGAATTCGTCATGCAGGATCCTTCGCAGCGGATTCCAAACGTGACCACCAACAAGGTCGACATCACCATCCAGTTCATGACCATGAGCGCCCAGCGCTCGCAGCTGATCAATTTCTCCAGGCCCTACTATGTCGAGGGCGTCGCCCTTCTGACCCTGCCGACCGCCGAGAACAAGACCTTCGACAAGCTGCTTGCCGCGGGTTCCGCAACGCGCGTCTCCATCCTGCAGAATGTCGATGCGGAGGCATCGGTGCACATGGCACTGCCGCAGTCGCAAGTGATGCAGATCGACACCCAGGCCAACGTGCTGCAGGCCCTGGAATCAAAGCGCGTCGACGCGGCAGCGGTCGATCTTTCGACGGTGCGCTGGCTCGCCTCGCGCAACCCGGACAAATATTTCGACGCTGGCAAGAGCTGGTTCTCGATGCTTTACGGCGCGGCACTTCGGCAAGGCGATCTCGACTGGCTGACCTTCGTCAACGCGACCTTCACCATCGCCATGTTCGGTCATGAGACGGCGCTCTATGACGCCGCGTTCAAGGACTATTTCGGGCAGGAGCCGCCGGCGCGCCATCCCGGCTTCCCGGTCATCTGATCCGCAGGGACGGAAGGGCGTATCCAGCGCTCTTCCGTCCGCCGACGGCCCTCGACACAGAGGCGGACGCATGGGCTATGCCCTCAATTTCAACCTGATCTGGCGCCATTTCGACAAGCTCTGGGGCGGACTGCTGCTCAGCCTGGAGCTTGCCGTGATCTCGATCGCCATTGGCATCGTCATCGGACTGGTTCTGGCGGTCTGGTACGTTTCGGCCGGGCGCGTGGTGCGCACCATCATCGCCGCCTATGTCGAATTCATCCGCAACGTACCGCTGATCCTGCTCGTCTATCTCGTCTTTTACGGCCTGCCCACGGTGGTCGATCTCGCTTACAGCGCCCAGACTTCGTTCGTGGCGACACTGGCGCTCTACAGCGGCGCCTATCTGGTCGAGGTGTTTCGCTCCGGGCTCGAAGCTGTGCCGCGTGGCCAGATAGACGCCGGCAAGGCGATCGGCCTGACACCCTGGCAAAGGCTGCTGCATGTGCGCCTGCCGACGATGCTGCGCATAACGCTGCCCGCACTTTCCAACACCTTCATCTCCCTTTTCAAGGACACATCCGTGGCATCGGTCATTTCGGTCCCCGAACTGACCTACGGCGCCCAGTGGATCAACTTCAACACGTTCAGGATCGTCGAGGTCTACCTCGTTGTGACGGCTATGTACCTGCTGACGGGCTATACGCTTCTCTATGCGCTCAGACTTCTCGAGCGCTGGTTCAAGGTGGCGCATTAGATGACCAGCCAGATTGCCTATGCCTTGCCTTTCCTGGCCCAGGGCTTTGCCCTGACGCTCTGGGTATCGCTGCTGGTCGTGGTGTTTTCGCTGATTGCAGGCGTGATCATGGGCGTCGGCCTTGTCTACGGCCCGGCGCCGCTGCGCTGGGCGGTACGCATCTTCAGCGACACCATTCGCGGCATACCGATCCTGGTGCTCATCTTCTTTGTCTATTACGGCCTGCCTGCCGTCGGCATCCATCTCCAGTCATTCTGGGCGGCGGTGCTGGCGCTCACCCTCTTCAAGACGGCGCAGGTCATCGAATATTTGCGTGGCGCTGTCGGCTCCATACCAAGGGGGCAGTCTGAAGCGGCGATGGCGATCGGGCTGACCTTTCGCCAGCGGCTGGCCTACGTCATCTTCCCGCAGGCGTTCAGGCGCTTCCTGCCGCCCTGGATCAACGGCGTCACCGATGCGGTCAAGGGCAGCGCGCTGGTATCGCTGCTCGGCGTCACCGACCTGATGCAGGCCATCAACCAGGTCATCGGCCGCACCTACGAAGCCATGCCGCTCTATATCCTCGGCGCGCTCATCTACTTCGCGGTCAACTATACGCTTTCGCTGGCCAGCCGACGGCTGGAGCGGCGTTTCTCCTTCATCCGGGAATAGCAAGATGTCCACCAGCTCGAACGCCACCCCGGCCCTTCTCGACGTCTCCAACGTCTCCAAATCCTTCGGCGCCGTCGAAGTGCTGCGCTCGGTCAGCCTGCAGGTGGCGCGCGGCGAAGTGGTGACGGTCATCGGCCCCTCGGGCAGCGGCAAGACCACGCTGCTGCGTTGCGTCAACTTCCTGGAAAGCTACGATGGCGGCTCGATCCGCATCGACGGCAAGGAGGTCGGCTACCGCGACAGCGGAACACGACAGCGCCGCAGCGAACGCGACCTGGCCGCGATGCGCGCCGAGACCGGCATGGTGTTCCAAAGCTTCAACCTGTTTCCGCATCTGACGGCCGCCGGCAACATCATGCTCGGCCTCACCAAGGTGCGTGGCAAGAGCAACGCCGAGGCGCGCACCATCGCCGAGCACTGGCTCGGCCGGGTCGGCCTCGCCCACAAGGCCGACAGCCTGCCTGCCGAACTTTCCGGCGGCCAGCAGCAGCGCGTCGGCATTGCGCGTGCCGTGGCGATGGGACCGAAGATCCTGCTGCTCGACGAGATAACCTCGGCGCTCGACCCGGAACTGGTTGGCGAAGTGCTTGAGGTCGTGCGCAGCCTGGCCGAGGACGGCATGACGATGGTGATGGTCACGCATGAGATGGCCTTCGCCCGCGACGCATCGAGCCGCATCATCTTCATGGCCGACGGCGGCGTCAGCGCGGCCGGCCCGCCCGCCGAAATCCTGGCGGCGGACACCGACAACGAGCGCCTCCGCACCTTCCTGGCGCGCTTCCGCGCCTCGCATTTCTGACCCGGACGGCAAAGCCGTCGCAAGGAGCTTTTTTCATGACGCCTTACATCCGGCTCGCCGAGTTGGGCCTGACGCTGCCCGAACCGCCGACGCCCATCGCCAACTTCGTCACCCATGCCGAAAGTGGACGGCTGATCTTCCTGTCCGGACAGGGCCCGCTACGCCCCGACGGCACGCTCTTCACTGGCAAGGTCGGAGACGATGTCACGGTCGAGGAGGCCTATGGCCATGCCCGCCTCACCGGTCTCAACCTGCTCGCCGTCATGCACGCAGCCGCCGGCGACCTCGGCCGCATCGTGCGCATCGTCAAGTTGCTCGGCTTCGTCAACGCGATACCGACCTTCAGCGACCACCCGAAAGTGGTCAATGGATGCTCCGATCTCTTCGCCGATGTGTTCGACAAGATCGGCGGCCATGCCCGCTCGGCGATCGGCGTCGGCTCCTTGCCCGGAAACATCACGGTCGAAATCGAGGCGGTCGTCGAGATCGCCGCCTGACCTGTCACCAATGGGATATGCAGAAATGAAAACCACTTCCGCCGACGGCTCCAACACCACCATCCGCGAACGGCTCGGCCTTCGCCCGATCATCAACGTGTCGGGCACGATGACCGCGCTCGGCGCGTCTATCATTGTCCCGGAAGCGATCCGCGCCATGTCGGAAATCGCCTCGCAATGGGTGGAGATGGATGACCTGCAGCGTGCCGCAAGCACGGTTGTCGCGCGCCTGACCGGCGGCGAGGCCGGTTTCATCACAGCCTGCTGCGCCAGCGGCATCACCATGGCCATCGCCGGCGCGATGACCGGAAACAACCTGCTCGCCATAGAGCGGCTGCCGGATGATACGGAGGGCCTCAAGTCTGAGGTCATCGTCCAGCTCGGCCACATCGTCAATTACGGCGCGCCGATCGACCAGTCGATCCGGCTGGCGGGCGCAAAGACCATCCCGGCCGGCACCGTCAGCGTGACGCAGGACTATCATGTGCGCGACGCCATCCGCGACCGCACGGTGGCGGGCCTCTATGTGGTCGCTCACCACACCGTCCAGTACGGCATGCTATCCTTGGAGGAATTCTGCGAGATCTGTCACGCCAAGGGCGTTCCGGTGATCGTCGACGCGGCTTCCGAATACGATCTACGCGGCTTCCTGGCGCGCGGCGCCGACATCGTTATCTACAGCGGCCACAAATTCCTCAGCGGGCCGACCAGTGGCATCGTCACCGGGCGCAAGGATCTGGTGCGGGCCGCCTACCTGCAGAACCGCGGCGTCGCGCGCGCCATGAAGGTCGGCAAGGAAAGCATCGCCGGCACCATGGCCGCGCTGGAAGCCTGGGAAAGGCGCGACCATGCCGGCATCCGCCAGCGCGAGGAAGCAGCACTCAAGCTGTGGAAGGACACGCTACACGGCCTGCCTGGCATTTTCGCGAAGATTATACCCGATCCGACCGCCAATCCGCTCGACCGGCTGCAGATCTTCGTGTCACCTGAAAGCCGGTTCACCGCCACAGGTCTCGCCTCGGCGCTGGCGGCGGGTTCGCCGCCCATCATCGTGCGCAACCACGAGGTCGAGCGCGGTCATTTCTTCCTCGATCCCTGCAACCTTCATCCGGGCGAAGCAGAAATCGTCGCCGAACGGCTGCGCGCCATATTGACCGCGACTGAGCGGCCCGCCGATGCGATGAAGACCGCTCGCAAGGATTCGTCCGGCGCCTTGCGCTGGCCGGATTAGGGCCGTTCCTGCCAATGACAACATTGAACACGTAGGCAATCAGTCCTCGCCGAAAGCAATTGCCCGAGCGTTATCCGCCAGTCGCAGAAAATGAAGAAGAAGGAGCGCCGATAGTCTAGGCTGGGCGGAAATCACACTGGCAGTGACTCGCCGGGAGAACAAATGACATGCGTGCATCAGGACATGCGAATGCAACGGGATAGACTATGGCCCGTCGCTATTGTCTGGTTCTCCGGAGCGCTCTTCATCCCCCGCTTGGCACTCGCTGACGATCCCATGGTGCTGCTCGACAGCGATGGGCTTGTGGTCAGGGCTCATCTTCAGGCTGGCCTGAACGTCGTGTCCGAACAGAATCTGTTCTGGAACTATGCCGACACGTTCGCACCATCCGCTGGTTTCAATGCCAACCCGACCTGGCTCGAAGGCTACATCAAACCCGGCCTGAGCTTCTCCAAGGAGCTTACCTCCGTCGTGTCGGCCTACGGCATGATCTCGCTGGTGGCTTCAGGCACGGTTGGCATCGACGCCTACGACACCGGCAACACCGGCCGCATAACCCTTGAGGAGGGTTACCTCGGCATGCGCTCCACAAACAAGGATGGCCCGACATTCGACGTCTCGGCCGGACCGCGCGAATTCAAGGCGGGCACGGGCATGCTGCTCGCCAATGGTGGCTCCAGCGGCTTTGATCGCGGCGCGCTCAAACTCGGGCCGCGCAAGGCATGGGAACAGTCCGCGATCGGACGGGTCGGCATCGACGGCTTTACAGGCACTGCCTTCTACCTTGACGCCAACGAGCTGTCCGATACCGACAGCCACACCAGGATCGTCGGAACCGACCTTCGCTATGACGCGGGGCCTGAGAACTTTGCCGGCGCCACGATCGGCCACGTGCTGTCCTCCGATGCCCCCTATCCGAAAGCCGCGCCCAACGGCATCGGTGCGCCGAGTATCCTGCCGGGGGGTCGCGATGGCCTGAATTTCGTCAACCTCTATGGTCGCGTCAGCCCGGAGCGGGGGAGCTTCGAGAACTTCTTCGTTGGCGGCGATTTCGCCTATGAATGGAACAACCGCATCGACATGGCGGCATGGGCCGGCCGCGTTCAGGTCGGCTACACCTTCGCTGAATATTCATGGGCGCCAACCATCTCCTATTCGTACCAGACATTTTCGGGCGACAATCCTTCCACCTCGAAGCTCGAACGCTTCGATCCGCTCTTCTACGAGGGCAGTCCCAGTTCCTGGTCGACCGGATCGAAATCCTCGATGCTGTTCATCAACTCCAACGTCAACGCCCACCAGATCAGCCTGCGCGTGACGCCGACACCTCGCGACACCTTCACCCTTCGCTATTCCTATATCGACGTCAATGAACTGCGCAGTCCGATCCAGTTCGGCCAGGCGACGCGTGTCGACGACTCTTCCGAAGGCGTGCCGAACGCGATCACGGGTGCCACGGCCAGGCATCTCGCCGATGACATCTACCTCGAATACAACCGCGTCTTGACCCAGAATATCTATCTGACCACCGGCTTCAGTGTTTCTTTTCCCGGGCCCGGATCGGCATCGCTCGTCAACGGCAATCTGCCAGTCTGGACAGGAGGTTACGTCAATGTCGTCGCCAATTACTGAGACGGATGCCACGAGGAAATCCCGGTTTGCCGCCATGCTGCTCTTGGCGCTTGGCGCGGCGATCGTGCCGGCGATTTCTCATGCCGAGGAGACAAAACCCATGTCAGCCGAAGCGTCTGATCCCGGCAAACTCGGATGGATGGTCGGCGCGCCCCCGCCGCCGGACAAGATCATCCGATTTTCCGACCCCGACTATTTCAGTTTTCCCAAACTGCGCTGGACCGCCTGTCATTTCCGCCAACTGATGCCGACGGTTGGTGTCAGCCGTGGCATCGGCGCGCCGATGCCGCTCGAACGCAAGCTCGACCCGACGATCGACGCCGTCACATTCATCCCGCTGGGCAGCGACAAGCCGATGAGCTGGGAAGAATCGCTGGCGGCCAACTACACCGACGGCATCGTCGTCCTGCATAACGGCGTCGTGGTCTACGAGCGCTACTCTGGCTGCCTGAACGATACCGGCCAGCATGGGGCGATGTCGGTGACCAAATCGCTGACCGGGCTGCTGGGTGAGATGCTGGTGGCCGAAGGCACGCTCGACGCCAACGCCAAGGTCGCCACCATCGTGCCGGAGTTGGCCAAGAGTGCATTCGGCGATGCGACCGCCCGGCAAGTGCTGGATATGACAACCGGCCTCCGCTACAGTGAGGACTACGCCGATCCCGATGCCGATGTGTGGATCTATTCGGCGGCCGGCAACCCCTTGCCCAAGCCTGCCGACTATTCGGGTCCGCGTACCTATTTCGAGTACCTGCAGACGGTGCGCAAGGAAGGCGAGCATGGCAGCGCCTTTGGCTACAAAACCATCAACACCGATGCGCTTGGCTGGATCATAGCGCGCGTCACCGGCAAATCCGTCGCCGACCTGTTGTCGGAGCGGATCTGGAGCAAGATGGGCGCCGAGCAGGACGGCTATTATACTGTGGATTCCATTGGGACGCCCTTTGCCGGCGGCGGCCTCAACGCCGGCCTGCGCGACATGGCCCGGATCGGCCTGCTGCTTCTCGATGACGGCGTCATCAACGGCCAGCGCCTAGTGCCCGAAGCGGCGATCGCTGATATCCGCGCCGGCGGCGACAAGGCGGCATTCGCGAAAGCGGGATACTCTCTCCTCAAGGGCTGGAGCTACCGCGGCATGTGGTGGATCTCCAACAACGAGCACGGCGCCTTCATGGCGCGCGGGGTGCATGGGCAGGCCATCTACATCGATCCCGCGGCCCACATGGTCATCGCGCGCTTTGCCTCCAACCCCGTTGCCGGCAATGCCGCCAACGATCCGACATCGTTGCCGGCCTATGAAGCGCTTGCCAGGCACCTGATGAAGTGACATTCAGCCACGGCGCGGGCAGTGCCGGCACACAGCCTGCGCTGCCCATCCTTGCGGCTTTTGGCGAATTCCGCTAATGCGCGCCTTTGTCGCCGGGGAGCAAAAGCTTGGACGATCAACGCGCCGACGTCGCCATCATCATGGGCAGCCAGTCCGACTGGGCGACCATGCGCCACGCCGCCGAAACGCTGGAAGCGCTGGGCATCCCACACAAGCGGCTGATCGTCTCGGCCCACCGCACCCCCGACCGGCTCTATGATTTCGCCAAGGGTGCCAAGGCGGCCGGCTACAAGGTGATCATCGCCGGCGCCGGCGGTGCTGCCCACCTGCCCGGCATGACGGCGGCGATGACGCCGCTGCCGGTGTTCGGCGTGCCGGTGGAATCGAAGGCCCTGTCGGGACAGGACTCGCTGCTTTCCATCGTGCAGATGCCGGCCGGCATTCCGGTGGGCACGCTGGCCATCGGCAAGGCGGGCGCCGCCAATGCCGCCCTTCTGGCCGCCGCCGTGCTGGCGCTCAACGACGAAAAGCTTGCCGCCCGGCTCGATGCCTGGCGCGCATCCCAGACCGCCAAGGTCGCGATCGAACCGACGGATACGCCGTGAGCCTGCCTGCTGGATCGACGATCGGCATCATCGGCGGCGGCCAGCTTGGCCGCATGCTGGCCATGGCCGCGGCGCGCCTCGGCTACCGCACCGTGGTGCTGGAGCCGCAACCGGATTGCCCGGCGGCGCAGGTCGCCAACCGGCAGATAACAGCCGCCTATGACGACCCGGCCGCTCTCGCCGAACTGGCTGATGCCAGCGCCGCCGTCACCTATGAGTTCGAGAACGTTCCGGTCGAGGCCGCCAGCGCGCTTGCCGCCAAAGTGCCCGTCCATCCGCCGGCGCGTGCGCTGGAGGTGGCGCAGGACCGGGTGACCGAGAAGACATTCCTCAATGGCATCGGCATTGCCACCGCGGATTTCCGCGCCGTCGACAATGACAACGAGCTGACGGCGGCGCTGAAGGCGTTTGGCGGCAGCGGCATATTGAAGACGCGGCGCATGGGTTATGACGGCAAGGGCCAGCGTGTCTTCCGCAACGTTGAAGCGGGCGGCTTTGCCGGCACCTGCGAGGCGATGGGCAATGTTCCGCTGATCCTCGAAGCCTTCGTGCCGTTCGAGCGCGAGATTTCGGTGATCGCAGCGCGCGGCATTGACGGCGCGGTCGCCGCCTATGACCCGGCCGAGAATGTCCACCGCCACGGCATCCTGCACACCTCGACGCTGCCGGCCGGCATAAGCGCCGGTACGGTGATAGCGGCGCAGGAAGCTGCATCCACAATACTGTCGGCGCTCGACTATGTCGGTGTCATCGGCGTCGAATTCTTCGTGCTTGCCGATGGTTCGCTGCTGGCCAACGAAATCGCGCCGCGCGTCCACAATTCAGGCCACTGGACGGAAGCCGCCTGTATCGTCTCGCAATTCGAGCAGCACATCCGTGCCGTGGCCGGTCTGCCGCTGGGAAATCCCGGCCGCCATTCGGACTGCGTCATGGAAAACCTGATCGGCGACGACGTCCTGCGCGTTCCCGAACTGCTTGCCGAACCCGACCTGATGCTGCACCTCTATGGCAAGGCCGAAGCGCGTCCCGGCCGCAAGATGGGGCATTTTACGCGGATCAGTCGGCGCGGCTGAATGTTGCCCGGCTTATTGATCCCTGGCCGATCAAGCCGGCCCTGAGCTGCCTGATCAGCCGCGCCAGGTATTGTGACGGATATTTCATGGCACCGGCCAATCCGATCCGTTATGCAGCACGCTTACGGTTGACACGGACAAGGCTCCTCGTTTATGAGCCACGCACAAGTTCAAAGGCGCGTCTTCTGGCGCGCCTTAAAAATTAGGCCCGGTGGGCCCAGACCGACAGGCAAGACCATGAAGATCAAGAATTCGCTCAAGGCGCTGAAGGCACGTCACCGCGACAACCAGCTGGTTCGCCGCAAGGGCCGCGTCTATATCATCAACAAGACCGCTCCGCGCTACAAGGCTCGCCAGGGCTGAGTTCCCGGCCGGAGGCCCTTGGCCTCGGTCTGCGTGATGCCACCGAAACGGTCCGAGATTCGGATAGTTTTCGGAAAGCACGGTGCGGAAATTCAAAATGCCAGAGCACCGCGCGCCCGCAAGGACGCGCGGTGCTCTGCTTTTCGGCCTGCCGGCCGCTCACACGAAATTCAGTTTGACGTTCCGCTGTCCGGGACTAGGTTCCGTTGATGCGGATTCTCCAGGCATTTCTCACCGCCCTTCTTCTGTCCGGCTCTATTGCGGTGCCGGCCTGGTCGGATGAGCCGGTCAACCCTCCGGTTGCCGCGACCAAGGAAGCCCGTCTCGACCAGTTGTTCATCGATCTGAAGCGTGAGCGCAACGAGAAGGCCGCGGAACGGATTGCCGGGCGCATCTGGGGCGAATGGTCCCAATCCGGCAGTGCATCGATAGACCTGATGATGCAGTGGTCGCAAAAGGCGATCGAGAACCAGAAGTTCGACGTCGCACTCGACTTCCTGGACCAGGTGGTGACCTTGCAGCCAAACTACGCCGAGGGCTGGAACCGCCGCGCGACCGTGCATTTCATGATGAAGAATCTTGGAAAGTCGATGTCCGACATCGACCATGCGCTGCAGCTGGAGCCACGCCATTTCGGCGCGCTTTCGGGCCTGGCGCAGATCATGGCCCTGACCGGCCACAAGCAGTCCGCACTCGAAGCCTGGCAGAAGGTGCTGGCCATCTATCCGATGATGCGCAACGCCCAGGACCAG
Source organism: Mesorhizobium shangrilense (assembly GCF_040537815.1). NCBI lineage: Bacteria > Pseudomonadati > Pseudomonadota > Alphaproteobacteria > Hyphomicrobiales > Phyllobacteriaceae > Mesorhizobium > Mesorhizobium shangrilense. Next base: position 57,030 of record NZ_JBEWSZ010000012.1, on the reverse strand, counting down.
GTCGCCACGCTGTCGGAAGAACTCGCCGGCGAAGGCATATGATCCAAGGGATTAGGCAGTAGGGAATAGGCATTAGGCGCCTGAACCTCCCCTCCTGCCTCCTGCCTCCTGCCTACTGGCTACTGCCTAGAACTAATCCCCCTCCACTCCCGTATATCCCCCCATGAACCTTATCTATGCTGTGCTCGCCTTCCTGATGGCTGTTGTGTTCACCCTGGTCGGGGTCACCCGCGTTGGCGCATGGCTGATCGAGCGCGGCAATCCGCCAGTCGGTGAATTCGTCGACATCGACGGCGCCCGCATCCACTATGTCCATATCCCGGCGCCGGCTCATGCCGACCTGCCACCGATCATCTTCATCCACGGCGCCAGCGCCAATCTGAAGGACCAGATGCTGCCGCTCAAGCCGCTGCTTGAAGGTCGCGCCGAAATGCTGTTCTTCGACCGTCCGGGCTTTGGCTGGTCGGGGCGCGGCTCCGGCAACAATGAGAACCCGTCGGCGCAGGCCAATACAATCGCGGCGTTGATGGACCGTCTTGGCATCAAACAGGCGATCATTGTCGGCCATTCCTTCGGCGGCGCCGTGACATCAGCCTTTGGGCTCGAGCATCCCGACAAGACGCTCGGCCTCGTTTTCCTGTCTCCCGCCAGCCATCCATGGCCGGGCGGCGCCACCTCCTGGTATTACGATCTGACGACCATTCCCGTCATCGGCTGGCTGTTTTCGCAGACGCTGACCTATCCGGCCGGAACGTTGCAGATGGCGAATGCCACCACATGCGTCTTTTCGCCCAACAAGGTGCCGGACAACTACATCGCCGGGGCCTCGATCCCCATGGTGTTGCGTCCGTCGGCCTTTCGCGCCAACGCCACCGATGTCGCCGGGCTCTATAGCTACGCACTCGACGCCGCACCGCACTATCATGAGATCAAGGCGCCGACGGTGGTGATCTCGGGTGACCGCGACAAGGTTGTCTACGCGCGGATCCACTCGGTCGGCCTTGTCAGGGACATTGCCGGCGCCGAACTCGTCTGGGTGCACAATCTCGGCCACAAGCCGGATTGGATCGCGCCGGATCTCGTGGTCGGCGCGATCGAGAAGGTTGCAGGCAGGGATGTCGATCTGCAGGCTCTCGCCAAGGCAGCGGAAGCTCGCATTGCCAACGATGCCTACGGAACCGGCCGGTGCGCCGACATAAGGCTGCCTGAGGCGGAGCTAGCGCCGACCTGAGGCCTGTCCACTGGCCAGTTTAGATGACCACCAGCGGTGTCTTGCCGGGGACGCGATCGTAAAGATCCATCACATCCTGGTTGAACATGCGCACGCAACCGGATGACGCGGATTTGCCGATGGACTTCCAGTCCGGCGATCCGTGGATCCGGTAAAGCGTGTCGACGCCGTCCTTGAAGATGTAAAGGGCGCGCGACCCGAGTGGGTTGCTGATGCCGGGCGGCATGCCCTGGCGCCATTTCTCCAGCTTTGAATCCCGGCCGATCATTGCCGAGGGCGGCGTCCAGGTCGGCCATTTGCGTTTCCACTGGACAATCGCACGACCCTTCCAGGAATAGCCTTGCCGGCCCAGCCCAACGCCATAGCGCATGGCCTTGCCGTCCTTGAGCACCAGGTAAAGGTGTTTGTCGGTCGTATTGACGACGATCGTGCCGGGCTTCTCTCCTGTCGGATCGTCAACGATCTGCCGCAGGAAGCGCTGATCGACCTTGCTGAAGGGGATCGCCGGCAGTGCCCGGCCGCCATCTTCGACAGCGCCATACATGCTGGCATAGTCGGGAGACACACGGGTTTCAGGCGCGGCGACTTCGATCGGCGCCTTTTCAAGTGTCGGCTCAAGCGGCGTCGGGTTGAGAGGACTGGCAACGCTGAGCGACTGCTTGGGAAATTGAGCACACGCCGAGACCGTGGAAACACCAATAAGCGACAGCCCGGTCAGAAATGACCGGCGCGAGACGAGAGATGACATTCAATATACTTTCAAACGATGGGAAATGCAGGCGGGCGCGGGGCGACTGTTAGCGTCGCTTCACCGCGTTTTGTAGAGGCGATCACGGCAACCCTGTGTCGAGACAAAGGCCGGGATCATTGTCCGTGCCTTTGTTGTATTATGGCCACAGGAGATGAGCACGAAGCCCGCGATACGCTTCTACCTGGAAAGAACGGGTTACCGGCTGCTCTGCACGTCCGATCCGACATAGGCGATGCGCAGCATGTTCGTCGAGCCAGGCGTCCTGAGCGGCACGCCTGCCGTGATGATCACGCGGTCGCCCGGCTTGCCGAACCCTTCCTCGAAAGCAATGCGGCAGGCGCGGTTGACCATGTCGTCGAGGTCGCTGGCGTCCGGCGAGACGACGCAATGCGTGCCCCACAGCAGCGACAGCCGCCGCGCGGTGTTGAGGATCGGCGACAGCGCGATGATCGGCACCTGCGGGCGCTCACGCGCGGCGCGCAGGCCTGTCGTGCCGGACGCCGTGTAGGTGATGATAGCCGACAGTTTCAGCGTTTCGGCGATTTCGCGCGCGGCCAGCGAAATAGCGTCGGCGCCGGTCGCTTCCGGTTCCGAGCGCTGCGCGTTGATGATGCCGGCATAGGTCGGATCGGTTTCGACCTTGGTGGCGATGCGGTCCATCATCGCCACGGCTTCGACCGGATAGGCGCCGGCCGCCGATTCCGCCGACAGCATGATGGCGTCGGCGCCTTCGAAGACGGCGATCGAGACGTCGGACACCTCGGCGCGGGTCGGCACCGGTGCGGTGATCATCGATTCCAGCATCTGCGTTGCGACCACCACCGGCTTGCCGGCCCGGCGCGCGGCGCGCGTGATCTGCTTCTGGATGCCGGGCACGGCCTCGAGCGGCATCTCGACGCCGAGATCGCCGCGGGCGACCATCAGTGCGTCGGAAAGCTCGATGATCTCGGCCAGCCGGGCCACGGCCTGCGGCTTTTCTATCTTGGCCATGATGAGCGCCCGGCCGCGCGCGATCTTGCGCGCTTCGGCAAGGTCCTCGGGCCGCTGCACGAAGGACAGTGCGACCCAGTCGACACCGGTGGCGAGCACCGCATCGAGGTCCTTGCGGTCCTTCTCGGTCAGCGCACCGACGGGCAGATCGGTATCGGGAAGACTGACGCCCTTCTTGTCGGAAATGGTGGTGCCGGCGACAACGGTGCAGACGATCGACTTGCCGTCGCTCTTGACCGCCCTCAGCTCAAGCTTGCCATCATCGATCAAAAGACGGTGACCGGCCTCGACCGAGCTCAGGATCTCCGGATGCGGCAGGTACACCCTTGTCGAAGTGCCGGGCTCGGGATTGTCGTCCAGCGTGAAGGTCTGGCCGACGGTCAGCACTTCCTTGCCATTGGCGAACTTGCCGACGCGCAGTTTTGGTCCCTGCAGGTCGGCGAGGATACCGATCGGCCGCCCAACCTTTTCCTCGACGGCACGGATACGCCCGACCAGCGTGCGCATCAGCTCGTGATCGGTGTGGCTCATATTGATGCGGAACACGTCGGCGCCCGCTTCGAACAGCTTCTTCAGCATCTCCTCGGAAGAGGAGGCCGGACCGATGGTGGCGAGGATCTTGACCTTGCGGCTGCGTCTCATTGACTGTTCGTTCCCGGGGCGGCTGGAGCGCCTCCCGTTGCGGGCTCATCGGTCAGCTGGACCATCCAGCTTGCCTGTTCGCCCGTGTCATATTCCTGGAATCCGGCGCGCTGGAAGCCCCGGGCGACGCAGTCGGTTACGCCGGCGATCTTGAACTCTTTTTCAGCCACGCACATGTTGATCGGGCCGTCCCAGCGTCCGCCGCGCTCGGCGTCTTCTGCATAAAGATAGTAAAACCTTGATGACAGCGGCCCTTCGATCAACGTCTTGCAGCTCGATCCCTCGATGTGCCACCAGCCCTCGGTGATCCAGCCGGCCTTGGCGCGATAACCGATGCCGACGCCGACCAGGTTCTGTGTGGCGTTGCAGACGCGGAAATCGGCGCGTGCCGGCGAAGCCATGACCATAGCGGACAAGCCCACGGCAAGGGTCAGGACCGGCATGGCAAAGGCATAGCGCGCGCGCTGCCCGCCAGCGGAACCCATTCCAAAACCCCTGAAGAACCACATCAGCATCTCTCTGCGCCCCTTTTCGGAAAAGTCCGGGCGCATGTCAACGCGCCGTTCTGTCCAATTCCAATCGATTTAGAAAGGCCCTGGCGCGCGATTTCGTCGCTTCTGCCAGATTTCCGCAGAAACCGTGGCCAAACAACGGCATTGCGCGAGCGTCCTCTTCGTGGAATGACGATAGCACCCTCCCAGGAAGCCAGCGAACAGACCATTTCCCGCCAATGACCCGATCCACAGTTTTCGCGCCTTTCGATATTGTCGAGGGCGACCGCAAGCGAGGCATTGTGCTGCTGGGCGACCATGCTCGCCGCGACCTGCCGGAAGACTATGGCAGCCTCGGCCTGCCGGCGGCGGAATTCGAGCGCCACATTGCCTACGACATCGGTGTCGAGACGGTGACGCGTGAACTGGCCGCCCTGCTCGGTGTGCCGGCCGTCCTCTGCAATTTCTCACGCCTGCTGATCGATCCCAATCGCGGCGAGGACGATCCGACGCTGATTCGCCAGCTATACGACGGCACGGTCGTCCCGGGAAACTATCCTCTGGCCACGGAAGAGCGCGAAAGACGGCTCGATCGCTTCTATCGTCCCTATCATGATGCGATCGGGGCAATGGTCGCATCCGTCGCACAGGCGTCTGGGCAGGCGCCCTTCATCTTCTCCGTGCATTCCTTCACGCCGGTCATGCAGGGCATCAAGCGTCCCTGGCACGTCGGCATTCTGTGGGACCTCGACGACCGCGTGGCGCGGCCATTGATCGACATGCTGGCCGCGGACACAAGCCTCATCGTCGGTGACAACGAGCCCTATGACGGCGCGCTGCGCGGTGACACAATGTTCAAGCACGCCATCGTCAACGGTTTTGCCCATGCGCTGATCGAGATCCGCCAGGACCTGATCGCCGACGGCAAGGGCGCACTGGCGTGGGCGGAGCGCCTGGCGCCGATCGTTGACGCCATCGACCGCCGTGCCGACATACATGTGGTCAGGCAATTCGGCTCCCGCACCGGGCCGCTGTAAGACCGCAAGGAGGTTTCCATGACCGAACTCAGCGACGAGCAGAAGCGCGATTTCGAGGCAGCCGCCTTTCGCCGGCTGGTCGAGCATCTGCGTGAACGCAACGACGTACAGAACATCGACCTGATGAATCTCACCGGCTTCTGCCGCAACTGCCTGTCCAACTGGTATCGCGAGGCGGCGAACGCCGAGGGCGTCGATCTCACCAAGGACCAGTCGCGCGAGATCGTCTACGGCATGCCCTACGCGCAATGGCAGGCACTCAACCAGACCGAGGCCTCCGACGCCAAGAAGGCCGAATTCGAGGCAAGGCGACCCAAGGACCACTAGGTCCGCCACCGACATTCGTCGATCACCATCGACGCCTTGTTTGGCCCAAATGCTTTCCCGAAAGAGTGCTTGACTGAAAATTGAATCGATCTAATTTGCCGCTCGAAGTCATTTTCGGACCGGAATCGCCTTATGAACGTGTCGAACGCCATGCAAATCGCCAATCGTGGGCGATGGGCTGTAGCAGCCATCTTTCTCGCCAATGGCTTCCTGACTGGCAGCTGGGCGCCGCAGATTCCGGTGTTCCTGACCCGGCTGGACATCTCGAAGTTCACCCTCGGCCTGCTGATCCTGCTGTTCGGCGCTGGCGCGGTCGCCGCCATGACCTGGTGCGGGCACCTGATCTCGAGACACGGTTCGCGCACCGTGCTGCGCTGGTTCGGCCTGTGCGGCAGCCTCGGCCTGCTGGTCGTGGCGCTGGCGCCCAATGTACCGCTGGCGGCCATCGCGATGTTCATCTTCGGCGGTTCGATCGGCGGCATGGATGTCGCCATGAACGCCAATGCGGTTGTGGTCGAGCGGCGGCTCTCCCGCGCCATCATGTCGTCCTCGCACGGCTTCTGGAGCCTTGGCGGTTTCGCCGGTGGCGGTCTGGGTGGCTTCGCCATCCAGCATTACGGCCATCTTGCCCATGCGGCGGTGGTGACGGCGCTCGCCTTCGTGGTGATCGCGGTGGCGATCCGCCATCTGATCGCCGAGGACAGGCCGCAGGCGGCCGAGCACCACAAATTCGCGCTGCCGGGAAATCCGCTGGTCTATCTGGTCGGGCTGATGGCACTGCTGACGATGATCTCCGAGGGCGCGGTGCTGGACTGGGGAGCACTTTATCTGCGCCAGGAGCTTGGCGCCGACCTTGCCGTCGCGGGGCTCGCCTACGCCGCCTTTTCCGGCGTCATGGCCATCATGCGCTTCTTTGGCGACGGCGTGCGCAACCGCTTCGGCGCGGTGTTGACATTGCGCGTGTCGGCCCTCGTCGCCGCCACCGGCATGCTGGTGGCCGGCCTGTCGCCGTCGCCCTGGCTCGCCATCGCGGCCTTTGCCTTTTGCGGCTTCGGCATCGCCAACATGGTGCCGATCATCTTTTCGGCTGGCGGCAACCAGGAAGGCATGTCATCGGGCACCGGCATGAGCGTGGTCACCACCATGGGCTATTCCGGCATATTGGTGGCGCCATCGGCGATCGGCTTTGTCGCCGAGCATTCGAGCTTCGGGCCGATCTTCATCGCCATGTCTGGCCTGCTGATTGTTGTCCTGCTGATGGCAGGGCTTGCTCACCGCGCCGAATTCGCGCCCAGCGCCGCGCCGGCCGAATAACGCTTCAGTTCCTCGTGGAGGAAATCCACTACCCGACGGATGCGCACGCTGGTGCGCACGTCGCGATGCATGGCCAGCCACACCGGCAGCGCCGGCAATTGTAGGCCAGGCAGCACCTTCTCCACCAATGGATCACGGTCGGCCAGCGGCTCCTGGCCAAATCCGATGCCGTTTCCGGCCCGCACCGCTTCCCACAGTACGATCTGGTTGTCGGCCCTGAAGCGAAAGCCGCTGCGGGCGATCGAGACGCCGAACTGGGCAAAGCCTCTGATAATCTCGTCGCTGCGGTCGAAGCCGATCAGATCGTGCTCTGCAAGATCACTGGGCGCGCGTGGCCGGCCGCGACGGTCGAGATAGGACTTTGCCGCGCAGGCACAGAGCGCAATGTCGGTGACCTTGCGCGCCACCAATTCGTTCTGCGCCGGCTTGACCATGCGGATCGCGATGTCGGCATCGCGGCGCAACAGGTTCTCCACCTGGTTCGACGCAACGATCTCGACTTCGATGCCAGGTTCCTCGATGCCGAGCCGTGCCGTCATCTCCGGCAGCACATAGGCGGCCACCACCTCGCTGGCGGCAATGCGCACCGTGCCCTCGATCGCCTCGACCGAGCCCAGCGCCAGCAGTGAAAACGCACTCGCCTGCTCGCTGACGGCCTTGCCGCGCTCGAACAACGTGGCCCCCGCCTCCGTCAACGCATAGCCGCGCCGTCCGCGCCGGAACAGCGTGACGCCGAGCGCCTGCTCCAGTTCCGAGATGTGACGGCCGAGCGTCGGCTGACTTGCGGAGAGTTTACGTGCCGCCGCCGACAGGCTGCCGGTTTCAGCCACGGTCACGAAGCTCTTGATCAGGTTCCAGTCGATTTCAGTCATTCATAATTGAATATCACATCGCCAATTTCAGTCAATTTTCATTCGTTTTCCGACAGCCCATATTTGGGGCCTAACGCAAACACGGAGACGAAACATGACCAAGATCGCAATTCTCGGCGCCAATGGCCGGCTCGGCCGCGTGGTTGCCAAAGCCTTCATCGACGCGGGCTACGACGTCCGCGCCATTACCCGCAGCGGCAAGGTGCCGGCGGAACTCAAGGGCGCGACAGCCGCCGCCGGCGACGCGCTCGACCGTGATGCCCTCATCCGGGCGACGGCAGGCGTCGACGTCATCTTCAACGGCCTCAACCCGATCTACACCGACTGGGGCAAGTGCCTGCCTATGGCCGAGAACGTCATGGCCGCCTGCCATGCGAATGGCGCCCTGCATCTCTTCCCCGGCACCGTGTACAATTATGGCTCGCCAATGCCGGCGGTGATCACCGAGGACACCCCGTTCCACCCGACGACCGAGAAAGGCCGCATCCGCTGCGCCATGGAAGACCTGTTTCGCCGTGAGGCCGACGCCGGCCGCGTCCGCACCATTCTGCTTCGGGCCGGCGATTTCTTCGGCGGCACCGGCAGCGGCTCGTGGTTCGACCTGGTCGTCGCCGCCAAGATAGGCAAGGGCATCTACACCGCACCTGGTCCAGTCGATCTCGTGCATGAATGGGCCTATCTACCGGACTTCGCCCTAGGCTTCGTCGCGCTGGCCAAGAATCTGGATAAGCTCGACTTCTACGAGGCGCTGAACTTTCCGGGCCACGCAGTCACTGATCTGGAGATCAGGGCCGCTGCCGAAAAAGCTGTTGGCCGTCCGCTCAAGATGACATCGATGCCCTGGTGGGTGCTGCGCGCCGGCAGCCCCTTCGTGGCGATGTGGCGCGAGATCGTCTCGATGTCCTATCTGCGCTTCGAGCGCCACCAACTGGCCTCGACACGGCTTGAGGGCATCATCGGCGAGATCCCGCATACGCCGCTGGATCGGGCGGTCGCCGGGGCTCTCGGAGACATCGGCATCGCGACGGTCGCGCGTGCGTCCAAAGCTGCGTGAACACAAAAGCGACGGACATGGACATGCTGTGTCCATCACTTTCCGCCACCGGCCTGAGGCCGTTTCTGAGCCGCCCCAACACCAACAGAATGAGGAGCAGGACCAGCATCGCTCCGACTATTCCGGACGGCCCATAGCCCCAGGACCGCGAATGCGGCCATGCTGGCATAGCGCCGATCAGGACAAGGATCAGGACGATGATGAGAATCGTGGTGATCGGCATCAGAGGCTTCCCCGCTGTGAGATTATGGGGAAACAATGCAAAAGGCCGCCCGGTTGTTCCTGGCGGCCTTTGTCGTCAATCGCAGGTACGTTCTATTCGGCTGCCTTGGGGAAAGCGGCTGCTGGCTCGATATCGCGCCCTGGCGCTTCAGTCGACGAGACCTCGCCCTTGCCGCGCCGGAACAGCCGACTGAACCAGCCGCGCCGCGCGCCAGGCTTCACCTTGGCGCGGGTGAACACCATCAGCATCGACGGCGTCACCACCAGCGTCAGAACCGTGGCGAAGGAGAGGCCGAAGACGATCGCCGAGGACAGCGAAATCCACCATTGCGTCGACGGCGCATTGATCGTCGTCTCGTGATGGAAGATTTCGAGGCCAAGGCCGAAGGCGATCGGCAGCACGCCGAGAATGGCCGACACCGCCGTCAGCACCACCGGACGGGCGCGTTCCCTGCAGGTCTGCAGCACCGCGTCCATCTTGTCCCAGCCCTCCTCGCGCAGCCGGTCGTAGGTGTCGATCAAGACGATGTTGTTGTTCACCACCACGCCGGCCAGCGCGATGACGCCGATGCCGGACATGACGATGCCGAATGTTTCTCCGGTTATCAGCAATCCCAGGAAGACGCCGATCGTCGCCATGACCACGCAGGACAGCACCAGCCAGACGCTGGTGAACTTGTTGAACTGCGCCAGAAGCACGAGGAAGATCAGGAAGATTGCCGCGCCAAAGGCCTTGCCTAGGAACGCGCTGGCCTCTGCACTGTCTTCGTTCGAACCGGCAAGCTTCCAGCGTATGCCGCTGCCGAGGTTCATGTCGGCGACAGCCTTCGTGACCTCCTGCTGGACGGCCGCGACCTGAGCGCCGGCCGCGACATTGGCCTGCACCACCACCGTACGGGCGCCATCGATGCGGTTGAGCACGCCGACGCTCGGTTTTGCCTTGCGGACGACGAAGTTCGAGATCGGCACCGACCCTTGCGAGGTCTGCACCCTCAACTCGTCCAGCGTGGACAAGGTGCGCCGGTCCTCCGGCAGCCGCAGCCTGATATCGACCGCCTTGTCGGCGCCGGCAGGACGGTACTCGCTGAGCTTGAGCCCGTTGGTCACCAGCTGCACCACGGTTCCGACCGAGGTCGGGCTGATGCCGTATTGCGCCGCCTTGGCGCGGTCGACCTCGATCGCCCAGTCGACACCGGGCGGTGGCAGGCCATCGGAGATATCGATGACGCCAGGCACCTTGGCGATGCGCGCAGCAACAGCCCGGGCTTTCTCGTCCAGTCCCTTGGGATCGACGGCCGAAAGCCTGATCTGGATCGGCTTGCCGGTCGGCGGGCCGGCTTCCGGCACCCGAACCTCGACATCGACGCCGGGGATGCCGGCCATGACGCCGCGCAGATCGTTGAGGATCTGGTTAGCCGATTTGCGCTCGCGCCAGTCGACGAATTCGTACTGGATGACACCGACGACGTCCTCGGGGACATCCTGGCCGCCACCGCTGGACTTGCCGACGCGGGTGTAGACCGACTTCAGGCCCGGCCAGCCGAGCAGCCTTTTTTCGGCAATCTTGGTCGCGGTGTCCATTTCGGCCAGCGAAAGGTTACCGCGGGCATGCACATAGAGCAGGCCGTAGTCGGGCTCGACACTTGGGAAGAACTCGACGCCAGCACCGTATTTCGAATAGGCGAAACCGATACCGAACAGCAGCGTGACTGTGAGCACAAGCACGGTGACGGGGAAACGCACCGCCTGCTTGACAACAGCCATGTACCAGCCGTCGCGATTGCCATGCTCGTGATGCGCCGGGGCCTTGGCGAAGATGGCTCCCAGCGTCGGGGCAAAGACCAGCGCGTAGAGCATCGAGGCCGACAGCGTGACGATCAAGGTGATCGGCATGTACTTCATGAAGTCGCCGATGATGCCCGGCCAGAACAGCAGCGGCGAGAAGGCGGCGATGCGCGTCATCGTCGCCGCGATGACCGGGCCGGCCATGCGCTTGGCGGCAAGCGCGAAGGCTTCCTCCTTCGGCATGCCTTCGCTCATCCGTCGTTCGGCGAATTCGGTGACGATGATGGCGTCGTCGACCAGCATGCCGACCGCCAGGATGAGGCTGAACAGCACGATCATGTTGATCGTGTAGCCCATCATGGCCAAGAGCAGGATGCCGATCAGGAAGGACGATGGAATGGCCAGCCCAATCAGCAACGAGGCACGGCCGGACAACGCGTAGAGAATGACGATGAACACCAGGATGACGGCGATCATGACGTGGTTCTGCAGGTCCCCCAGCAACTGGTTGACGAAGACCGACTTGTCCTGTGTGTAGGTGACGTTCAGACCTTCCGGCATCGTCTTGACGAAGGCGTCGGACACCGCCCTGACCTTGGTCAGCGTATCGATCAGATTGGCGCCGATGCGCTTCTTGACCTCGATGGCGACGGCAGGCTTGCCGTTGAGCCGGGTGATCGTCGTGGCATCGGCGAAGGTCGAGCGGATCGTCGCGATATCCTTGGCCTGGACCACGGCATTGGGGCCGGCGACCACCGGCAGGGACGCCACGTCCTCCGGCGTTTCGATCAGCGACGGCACCTTGACCGCGTATTTGCCCTGCGACCCTTCGATGTTGCCAGCGGCGACAAGGCTGTTGGAAGCCGAAACGGCGCCAATCAGCTGATCGAGCTGCAGCCCATAGGACGACAGCTTCATCGGATCGATGACCACTTCGACGAGATCGTCGCGCGAGCCTTGCAGCGACCCTTCGAGCACGCCGGGCACTTCCTCGATCCGGTCGCGCAGTTCACGCGCCGCGGCGGCCAGCACGCGCTCGGGCAATTCGCCCGACAGCGTGACGACGAGCACCGGAAATTCGGAAATATTGACTTCGGTGACGACAGGCTCCTCGGCAGCCTGCGGCAGGTCGGCCTTGCCGTCCTGCACCTTGCTGCGCGTATCCTGCAACGCCGTCGCCAGGTTCGTCTGCGGCTGGAACTCGACCAGCACATAGCCGCCACCCTGGAAAGCGGCCGAGCGCATTTCCTTGAGGCCCTTCAGACTCTTCAGCTTGCTTTCCATCGGCCGCAGCAGAAGGCGCTCCGAATCCTCCGGCGAAATGCCTTGATAGATCAGGCTGACATACATCATCGGAATCGGAACGTCGGGCTCCGCTTCCTTCGGTGTCGACTGATAGGCGACCCAGCCCGCGATCAGCAGGAAGACCAGGACCGAAATGGTCAGGCGGGCATTGTTGATTGCGAGTCTGACGATATCCATGACTTAGCCTGCTGTTGCTTTCGGGAGTGGCGAACAGACTGACGTCGCCGGGCAAGGCCCGGCGCCGGCGCCCCTTGCGCTACTGCGTGCCGGCGGTGGCTTCGCCGATCAGCTTGTTGATCGTCGCCTGGTCGGCATCGACCGGCTTGACCACATCGCCTTCCTTCACAAGTTCCTGGCCGGCGACGATAATGCGCGCATCGGCAGGGATGCCGCCAAGCACGAGACCGGTTGGCGTGTCGTCGACCAGGTCGATCGGGAAGAACGCCACCTTGTTGTCCTTGTCGACGGCACGGATGCCGAGATCGCCCTTGTCGCCGAGCGTCACCACCGAGCGCGGCAGCATGATGGCGTCGGTCGGCAATGCGCTGAGCGCGATTTCCGCGGTCATGCCGGCCGGCACGGAACCATCGGCATTGGGAATGGCGACCTCGACGCGGAAGGTGCGGGTCGCCGACGACGCGTCGCGGCTGATATAGCGCACGGTGCCTTCGACGCTCTGGCCGCTGACCAGGCGTACATTGGCCTTGTCGCCGAGCTTGAGGTAGCCGAGATCACGCTCGCTGACTTCGCCGCGGGCGATCACAGGATCAAGCTTGAGGATGGTTGCCACTTCGCCGCCCTGCATGACGGAACTGCCAAGCTCCACCGGGACCCGGTCGATGACGCCATCGAAAGGCGCCTTCACCTCGTTGCGGTCAAGCTCGGCCTGTGCGGTGTCCAGCTGGGATTGCGCCAGGGTCAGATTGGAGCGGGCGGTGTCGAGCTGCAACTTGGGCAGATTGCCGGTCTTGGCCAGCCGCTCCGCCGCATCAAGCTCCGCCTGGCGCTGCGCCACGAGTTGCTTGGCATTGCTTACCATCGAGATCTTTTCCTCAGCGGCAAGCATCAGCACGAGATCGCCTGTCTTGACGTGCTGGCCCTGCTTGACCGGCAGCTGGTCGATGACGCCGCCGACGCGTGTCGCCAGCACCGCGCGCTTGTCGGCCTCGGTCAGCCCGGAAATGCGGATGGCGCGCGCATAGGTGCGGCGCGGCGGTGTCACCACGGCGACGGTGCGCAACGGTGCCTTTGACTCGGCTTCCGTGGTCTTCGGCTTGCTGGCGTCCGGCGCTTTGCCTTGCTCGGTTTCGGCGGCCTTGGCTTTGTTGGCGGCTACGCTGCCGACCGACGAAAACTCGCCTGTCGCCATCCAGGCCGCGAAACCAATGAGCACAACAACGGCTGCAAGCTTGTGAAACCTGATTCTCGGCATTGTCGTTTTTTCCACTGCGGGTTCGGCCAGCACCGCGTCCCCGTAACGCGGGCGCGTCGCCGATATGGGTGCGCGCCAAGCCGTGTTCAATTTGCCGTGAACGGCGAAGGGCGCTTCTACATCAAAGTTGCACTGCAATATAGCCGGAAAGTTGCGAGAACATTGCGTCGCCGGGCATGATGCACCCAGCGGAATCGATTTTCGTGCGGCCGGCAGATCGTTTCCGTCGGGGCTGACACCGGCTTACGATCCGCTCCTGGCGCCCAGCCCCGGGCACCCGTCTTGGTCGCCCTGGACACGCTGCGCGAACATCTTCGAGGCGCGGCTACCTGTTGCGGCCCAGCTTGTTGATCCCAGCGAATTTCCGCCGGGGAATTTCCCAAACCAAGCCATCTCGACAGACGAAAGCTGTCGGCTCTCCGTGCATGACCACTCGGGCAGGGCGTTGTAATTACTGCATAAATTAGAGATCAAGGAAGGAGATCCGCAACTCGGAGCCTCGGCTCCGCCAACAGGCGGACCATCGAAGCCATGACGCCGCAATACCCGCATGGGCCACCGCCGACGGGCATGCGCGATGTGACGACCAACACAACGCCGCGACGAAGTCGCCGGACAAACAGAGTTCCGTGCCGGCAAGCTCCTTCGGCGCGTTTTCGATCCGAGACGCTACCGCCCCGCCCTCTTATGCGATCGTGAAAGACCATTCCGAGAACTGGGTGGCAACAGGCGTCAGTATGATTTGGAACTTTTCATGCCAACGTCACAACCTGCTGTTGAAGAACCTCAAGCCTGACGGCGCGCCACCTCGGGCTTCAGCCGTGCGGCAAGGAATTCCTTGACCCTCCGGCCCGGCGCCGGGCCACGCACCGGCTTGAAGCCGTCATCGAGCTGGCCGGAGAGATCGAGCGTCGCCGTTTTGCCGACCGCATCATAATTTTCCTCCAGCCAATCGCTGGCTGCGGTGCGGCCGAGATCGCGCAGATAGGCCAGGAAGGCCCATTCGGCATTGACCTTCGATGATGCCGAGAGATCCTTGAACGCCTCGTCGGCATCGATGCGGTGCATGCGGATGTCGCGGTATTCGCCATGCGGCAGCCGGCCGGCCGCGATCAGTTCCTTGACGAAGGCAATCGAGCGGAACTCGCGCATCAGCCCGGCATTGAAGGTGATCTCGTCGATGCGGTTCTGGATCTCGTTGGCGCTCTTCGGCGTTCCTTCGCGGACCACGGGATTGATCTGCACCAGAAGGACATCCTCGGTCGCTGTCGCCTTGAAGAATGGGTAGAGCGCTGGATTGCCACCGTAGCCGCCATCCCAATAGGGCACGCCCTTGATCTCGACCGCACGGAACAATTGCGGCAGGCAGGCCGACGCCATCACGGTGTCGAGGTCGATCTCGCCATCGGAAAAGACCCGCAGCTGCCCGGTCTCGACATTGGTTGCCGAGATGAACAGCTCCATCGATTTGCAGGCGCGCACATTGTCGAAATTGATCTCCTGCGCGACCACGTCACGCAGCGGGTTGAGGCCAAGCGGATTGGCGACATAGGGCGAGAACACCCGCGACATGGTGTCGAAGAACAAATAGCCCGGCGTGTTCTCGATCGACCAGTTGCCCCAGGCGACATCCCACGGCATGCGCTGCACCGGACTGAACCGTCCCTTGGCCGCCACCGCGCGCCAGAAATCATCGAGCTTCCGTCTCGCGCCCTCAACACCGCCACGGACAAAACCGTCGGCCAGCGCCACGGCGTTCATGGCACCGGCGCTGGTGCCGGAAACCGCTGCTATGTCGAACCGCCCGTCTTCCAGCAGTCGGTCCAGCACGCCCCAGGAAAAGGCCCCGTGCGAGCCTCCGCCCTGGAGCGCGATATTGATCTTCTTGGTCTCCTCCGCCTTGCCGTTTTTCGTCATGGCGTCGTCCTTTATGTGTCGAGCTTATTGGCTTTGAACCGCTCGGCGCTCCGTTTCTGGAACTGATTGGGAAGTTTGTAGAAATCTCCGGTCTCACTGGGCGGTCCAGCCCCCATCGACCGAAATGTGCGTGCCGTTGACCTGCGCCGCCGCGTCCGAACACAGGAACACCGCCGCCGCGGCAACCTGTTCCACCGTGACGAATTCCTTGGTCGGCTGCTTTTCGAGCATGACCTCGCGGATGACCGTCTCGCGGTCCATCTTGTTGGCCTTCATCTGGTCGGGGATCTGGGCCTCGACCAGCGGCGTCAGCACATAGCCGGGGCAGATGGCATTGCAGGTGATCTTTTCGCGCGCAAGTTCAAGCGCCACGGTCTTGGTCAATCCCATGATCCCGTGCTTGGCCGACACATAGGCCGACTTGAACGGCGAGGCGACCAAGCCGTGCGCCGAGGCGATGTTGACGATCCGCCCGCCGCCGGCTTGTCTCATCAGCGGGATCACCGCCGCGATGGTGTGAAACGCCGACGACAGGTTGATGGCGATGATCGCATCCCACTTCTCGGCCGGGAATTCCTCCACCGGTGAGACATGCTGGATACCTGCATTGTTGACGAGAATATCGACGGTGCCGAAGGTCTCCGCCGCCCTGGCAATCAACGCCCTGCACTCGTCGGCCTTCGACATGTCAGCCTTGATATAGGCGGTCTTGACGCTGTGCTGTTTGGCGATCGCATCGGCGACGGCATGGTCGGCGGCCGTGTCCGAGAAGGAATTGATGACGACGTTGTGGCCTTGAGCCGCCAGTGCATGGGCAATGGCCAGGCCGATACCCGAGGTGGAGCCGGTGACAACAGCGGTTTTTCTGGCGATCAAGGCAAATTCCCTTTGCGGCGCGAACAGGCATATATGTTGCAGTGCAGCATATATGCCCTACGCATCGCAAAAACAGCGGTACCCCTAGGTAATGACGTGAAACTTTCGTCATCAAGAGTCCGTTACACCCTGTTCATAAGGACCAGGAATCTCACGGCGACCGCCGCGCCCAGAGGCGGCTGCGCCCTTTCACTAAGGCCCGCACCTCTCAACGGATCGAGGAGAGTTCAACCTCAGGCAACAAGATCCGGCACCGGCCCGACATAGCGGGACTGCGGACGGATCAGCCGTCCGGTCGCCTGCTGCTCGCGCGCGTGCGCAATCCAGCCGGCCACGCGCCCCGCGGCGAAGACATTGCTGAACGCTTCCTTCGGGAAGCCCGCTGCCTCCAGCAGCAGCGCGGTGTAGAACTCGACATTGGTCTGCAGCGAGCGCGACGGCTTGGCGACCCGAAGCACCTCAAGGGCCGCTTGCTCGACCTTCTCGGCGAAAGCCAGCCGGCGGCCGGTCTGGCCCTCGGCACCCAGTTGGCGAACGACCGCCTTCAGCACATCGGCACGCGGATCGCGCACCCGATAGATACGGTGGCCGAATCCCATGATGCGCTCGCCTCCAGCGACTTCATCGCGCAGCCACCCGGCCACGTCGCCGTGTGCCGCGATCGCATCGAGCATCTCGATCACCGGACCCGGCGCGCCGCCATGCAGCGGCCCCTTCAGCGCACCAAGACCTGCCAGGATCGCCGACGTCAGGCCGGCCTGCGTCGAGGCGACCACGCGGGTCGCGAAGGTCGAGGCATTCAGGCCGTGATCGCAGACCGTGACGAGATAGGTGTCGATCGCCCCTGCCAATGCCGGGGACGCGGCGGTACCGTTGAGCATCCTCAGCATGTCGCCGGCATGACCTGCCCGCACGTCCGGCGGCACCGGCGTTTGGCCGTGCTGAAGACGCAGCAAGGCCGGCGTCAGCACGGCGGGCGCGGCGATCAGCCGGAGCGCGTCCTCCAGCGTGTCGCCGTCCGGCAGGAAGGCCATGCCGGCACGCATAGCGCTGTAGATGTCCAATGAAACCAGGGACGGAAGCATCGGCTGCAGCCGTGCGAACACCTCGCCGCGCGCCTGACCGATCTTTTCGGCCAGTTCCGCGTCGCCCGGAAGGTCGTCGAAAAAGCCGTCCAGCAGCAAGCGGACCACCTGGGAGAAACTCCAGCGGCCAGCCAGTTCCAGCAGCGAATGGCCTCGGATCGTCAGACGGCCGCCAAGACCGTCGACATCGGAAAGCACGGTTTCCGCCGCCACCACGTCATCGAGCCCGTTTGCCATAGCTGTCTCCTTGAATGATTTCGGGATCGGAGATAAGGCTGGGCAATCAATCCATCAATCTTGATCAATAGAATCAATATACAAGGCCGATATGTCGGAGTGGCTGTCACGGGAAGAAGCGCTGGGAAGGCTCAAGGTGCGAGCGCAGACACTCTATGCCTATGTCAGCCGCGGGCGCATCGGCATGCGGCCGGACGAGGAAGACCCGCGCCGCAGTCAGTACCGCGCCGACGACATCGCGGCGCTGGCGACGCGCCGGGCACGCGGCCGCCGTCCTTCGGTCATCGCGGAAAGTGCGATTGCCTGGGGCGAACCGGCGATCGCCACCTCCATCTCGACCATCCTGCATGGCCACCTCGTCTATCGCGGCCAGGACGCGGTCGCGCTTTCCGATGAGGCGACGCTGGAAGAAATGGCGGGGGTCCTGTGGGCATCGCCAAACCAGGTGCGTTTCCGGTCACAGTCGACAGGTAGGCCGGATCAAAGCGGCCGATCCGCCGCCTTTGCGCAACTTGCCTCGCTTGCCGGCGAAGGCCGTACTTCTCTCGGACGCAGCCCCGCTTCACTCTACGGCGATGCGGCGCAAGCAATTGGAATGCTGGCGGGCGCGTTGGGCGCCGTCCCCGGAATGGATGCCGTCCACAGCCGCCTGGCGCAGGGTTGGTCCGTCGACACCGCGGGTGCGGACACGATCCGTCGCGCCCTTGTCTTGCTCGCCGATCACGAGCTGAACGCATCGACCTTTGCCGCGCGTGTCGCGGCCTCGACCGGCGCGCCGGTTGCCGCCTGCCTGCTGGCGGGACTGTCGGCGCTTTCAGGCCCGCGCCACGGCGGCGCCGGCGAAGCGGTGATGCAGCTGGCCGACGACGCCAGCCGGCACGGCGCCGACGCGGCAATCAGGCGCTGGCTCGACCATGAACGGCCGCTGCCGGGTTTCGGCCACCCGCTCTATCCCGACGGCGATCCCCGGGCAGCCGCGCTGCTTTCCACGATTGATGGCGACGTCATCCTGTCATCCCTGCGCGACGCGGCTTTCGCGGCAACAGGCATGCGTCCCAATGTTGATTTTGCCCTGGCCGCGCTGACACGCAGCCTCCGCTTGCCTTCCGACGCGCCATTCCGTCTGTTCGCGCTCGGCCGCAGCATCGGCTGGGCCGCGCACGCCGTCGAACAGATAACGAGTGGAAGCCTTATCAGGCCGCGCGGGCGCTACGAGGGATTGCTGCCGTAGTGGGCCGCCCAGCCTGCAGGCTGACCTTATCGATGGTCAGTCCTTACGACATTGTGTCGAGCTTGCGCTGCATCGCGGCGATCTGATCCTTCAGCTCCTGCAGGTCGTCGGATTTCTCCGGCGTCTCCTTCCTCGCGGGTTCAGCGGGTGCTGCGGCAGGGCCATTCGTTCCCGCCGGCGGGAACGGCGTGAACAGGCGCATCGCATTCTGGAACATCTCCATGTTGCGGCGGGTCTGTTCCTCCAGCGCCTTGATCGGCGTGGTGATCTTCATCATGTCCAGTGGCGACTTGCCGATCGCACCCTTCATCTGCTCGCGAAAGCGCTCCTGCTCCTTGGAGAAGGCGAGCATCGACTGTTCTAGGAAGCTCGGCACGATCATCTGCATCTGGTCGCCGTAATAGGCGATCAGCTGGCGCAGGAACGGGATCGGCAGCATGTTCTGCCCGTCCTTGTTCTCAAGCTCGAAGATGATCTGTGTCAGCACCGGATGGGTGATGTCATCACCGGTCTTGGCATCCTGTACGGTGAACTCCTCGCCCTTCTTGACCATCTCGGCGAGGTCCTCGAGCGTCACATAGGTGCTGGTCCCCGTATTGTAGAGGCGGCGATTGGCGTATTTCTTGATGATGATCGGATCGTCTTTAGCGGCCATCTGCATCCTCCCGGGGACACCGGCACGCCCCTGAGTAAGCCGCCGGTAACGATTGTGCCTTTTTTGAGGATATGCGCAAAAGCGTCATAAATCCAAGTGGTTTGTGCAGTGCGGGAGCATTTAATGCTGCATAGCGGGCAAAATATGTTGCGCAGCAATCGGTGGCCTGTTGCTCGACCAAGGCATGACCTGCTTGCCACGCATGGCCGGCATGCCCATTTCCGGTTTGACTTGGGTTCTGGAAAGGGCAAGAAAAGTCCTCAACGACAGAACGTCAGCTTCAAGTCCGGAGAAGAAAATGTCCGCTTCCATCGTTATTGCCAGTGCCGCGCGCACGGCCGTCGGCTCCTTCAACGGCGCCTTCGCCGCCACCCCGGCGCATGAACTCGGTGCCGTCGTCATCAAGGAATTGCTGTCGCGTGCCGGTGTCGAGCCGGCCGAGGTCGACGAGGTCATCCTTGGCCAGGTGCTGACCGCTGCCCAAGGGCAGAACCCGGCCCGCCAGGCATCGATCATCGCCGGCCTGCCGAAGGAAACCACGGCCTGGGGCCTCAACCAGGTTTGCGGCTCGGGCCTGCGCGCCATTGCCTTGGGCATGCAGCAGATCGCCACCGGCGATGCCAAGGTGATCATCGCCGGCGGCCAGGAATCGATGTCGCTTTCGCCGCATGCCGAGCACTTGCGCGCCGGCGTCAAGATGGGCGACTACAAGATGATCGACACCATGATCAAGGACGGGCTGTGGGATGCCTTCAACGGCTACCACATGGGCAACACCGCAGAAAACGTCGCCCGCCAGTTCCAGATCACCCGCGACGACCAGGACCAGTTCGCGCTCGCCTCACAAAACAAGGCCGAGGCCGCGCAGAAGGCCGGCAAGTTCAAGGACGAGATCGTCGCCTTCACCATCAAGGGCAAGAAGGGCGACACCATTGTCGACCAGGACGAATACATCCGCCACGGCGCCACGATCGACGCCATGACCAAGCTGAAGCCGGCTTTCGACAAGGACGGCACGGTGACCGCCGCCAACGCCTCCGGCATCAATGATGGCGCGGCCGGCGCGCTGCTGATGAGCGAAGCCGAAGCAGCCAGGCGCGGCATCACCCCGCTGGCGCGCATCGTTTCCTGGGCGACCGCGGGCGTCGATCCGGCGATCATGGGCACCGGACCCATTCCCGCCTCGCGCAAGGCCTTGGAGAAGGCCGGCTGGTCGGTTGGCGATCTCGACCTGGTCGAAGCCAACGAGGCCTTTGCCGCGCAGGCCTGCGCCGTGAACAAGGATATGGGTTGGGATCCGTCGATCGTGAACGTCAATGGCGGCGCGATCGCCATCGGCCATCCGATCGGCGCCTCGGGCGCCCGCATCTTCAACACACTGGTCCACGAGATGCGTCGTCGCGGCGCCAGGAAGGGGCTGGCCACCCTATGCATCGGCGGCGGCATGGGCGTCGCCTTGTGCGTGGAAGCACTCTGAGAGATCTCGAACGGGCGGCGAAAGCCGCCCGTTTTGTATCTGTGCATATAGCATATCAACTGCCTGCCAAGCCCGACAACAGGGCAGCATCAAAAGGGGAAATGCATGACCAAGGTAGCAATCGTCACGGGTGGATCACGCGGCATCGGCGCGGCGATCTCGATCGCATTGAAGAACGCCGGCTATTCGGTTGCCGCCAACTACGCTGGCAATGACGACGCTGCGGCGAAATTCAAGGCCGAGACGGGCATCCCCGTCTACAAATGGTCGGTCGCCGACTATGACGCCTGCGCCGCCGGCACCAAGCAGATCGAGGCGGATTTGGGCCCGGTCTCGGTGCTCGTCAACAATGCCGGCATCACCCGCGACGCCATGTTCCACAAATTGACGCGCGATCAGTGGAAAGAGGTCATCGACACCAATCTTTCCGGCGTCTTCAACATGACGCATCCGCTCTGGGGCGGCATGCGTGACCGCAAGTTCGGCCGCGTCATCACCATCTCCTCGATCAACGGCCAGAAGGGCCAGGCCGGCCAGGTCAACTATTCCGCCGCCAAGGCCGGCGACATCGGCTTTTCGAAGGCGCTGGCCCAGGAAGGGGCGCGGGCAGGCATTACCGTCAACGTCATCTGCCCCGGCTACATCGCCACCGAGATGGTCAAGGCGATCGACGAGAAGGTGCTGAACGAGCGCATCATTCCGCAGATTCCCGTCGGCCGCCTCGGCGAGCCGGAGGAGATCGCACGTTGCGTCGTCTTCCTTGCCTCCGACGAGGCCGGCTTTATCACCGGCTCGACCCTCACCGCCAATGGCGGTCAGTACTTCGCCTGACGAGGCGCTCGGACCGAGGATTGGGATTCTGGGAAGAGCGGGCGCGTCTCCCGCTTTTCCGCCATTCCATGAGCGGTCGGTGAAACCCGATGGCCCGTTCCGGCACGGAAAGATTAACGGCGACCGTGCCGGCTGTCCGGAACCAGCTCCGCAGCCTGTGGATTATCGGTGGAAAACCTGTTCACAACACAAGATATTGTGGAGAACAAAACAGGAAAATAATGCGTTCACCGATTCGTCGCCGTTTCGTTCCGTCTTTGACCGGAAGGTTAACGGCGGAGACGGAAACAGCTTGCCAAACGGTTAGGACGCATTAAGAAAGATCAATAATTTCATAATGTTGAGTGGCTCCCGTCACGCCGACGAGGTCGTTCATCGGCAAAAGTTAACGATGGTGCTCGCCCTGCATGAAACGGGCCAGTTCAACGATTCAGCATGTGGTAAGACTCATCCCTCGAAAATCCACATATAGCCGTGAACAAAACCTGAATCCCGGCGAGTCAGCGATTCGTCGCTGATTCGTTCCAGACTCGTTCCAACTGTTAATCGAAACCGGAACGAAGGCGAGGATCAGCATCTTCGATCGGCCCTTTGGAACATTCCGCTTTCGCTTCGCGCACGAAATCCCTATGTGTCGCCTGTCATACGCGCCATCCGGGGCGCGCTCCCGACAACGAGAGGCCAGAAAGCCTTATTTCCAGGTCGATGAACATCCAACAGAAACACACCCAGCCGCTGATCCTGTCGGGCCGTGACGTGACCGCTGTGCTTGGGCCGACCAACACCGGCAAGACCCATCTCGCTATCGAGCGCATGGTGGCGCATGAGACCGGCGTCATCGGCCTGCCGCTCAGGCTGCTGGCGCGGGAAGTCTACACACGCGTCTGCGAAAAGGTCGGTGCCCACAAGGTGGCGCTCATCACCGGTGAGGAGAAGATCCAGCCGCCGGGCGCCAGATATTCCGTTTGCACGGTGGAGGCCATGCCGCGCGAGACCGACGCCGCCTTCGTCGCCATCGATGAAGTGCAGCTTGCCGGCGATCTCGAGCGTGGTCACATCTTCACCGATCGCATCCTGCATCTGCGCGGCCGCCAGGAGACGCTGCTTCTGGGTGCGGCCACCATGCACGGCATTCTCCAGCGCCTGCTGAAGGGCGTCTCGGTGGTGACACGGCCACGCCTGTCGCATCTTGCCTATGCCGGCTCGAAGAAGCTGACCCGCCTGCCCCGGCGCACGGCGATCGTCGCCTTCTCCGCCGACGAGGTCTATGCCATCGCCGAACTGATCCGACGCCAGCAGGGCGGCGCTGCCGTCGTGCTCGGCGCGCTCTCGCCGCGCACCCGCAACGCCCAGGTGGCGCTGTTCCAGTCGGGCGATGTCGACTATCTCGTCGCCACCGACGCCATCGGCATGGGGCTCAACCTCGATCTCGACCATGTCGCCTTCGCTCAGAACCGCAAATTCGACGGCTATCAATATCGCAACCTGACGGCGGCCGAGCTTGGCCAGATCGCCGGCCGCGCCGGCCGGCACCTGCGCGACGGCACTTTTGGCGTCACCGGCCAGGTCGACCCGCTCGACGAAGAGCTGGTCAAGCGGATCGAGAGCCATGATTTCGATCCGGTGAAGGTGCTGCAGTGGCGCACCGCCCATTTCGACTTCGCCAGCCTCGATGCACTGAAACGCTCGATCGAGACCAACGCACCGGTCGAGGGCCTGACACGAGCGCTTCCGGCTGTCGACGCGCAGGCGCTCGAATATCTGTCACGCGACGAGGACATCCGCGCGCTTGCCACCGATGCCAAGCGTGTCGCCCTGTTGTGGGAAGCCTGCGCGCTGCCCGATTACAGGAAGATCGCGCCGGCGCAGCACGCCGACCTCATTGCCTCGATCTATATGGACCTGGCCAGGCATGGCCATGTCGACGAGAACTACATGGCCGAGCAAGTGCGCCGCGCCGACACCACCGAGGGCGATATCGACACGCTCTCCCACCGTATTGCACAGATCCGCACCTGGACATTTGTGTCGAACCGGCCGGGCTGGCTGGCCGATCAGGCACACTGGCAGGAAAAGACGCGCGAAATCGAAGACAGATTGTCGGATGCGTTGCATGAGCGGTTGACGAAACGCTTCGTAGACCGCAGGACTTCCGTCCTCATGCGGCGCCTTAGAGAAAATACCATGCCTGAAGCCGAAATTAGTTCTACCGGAACCGTCCTTGTCGAAGGCCACCATGTCGGCGAGCTGCAGGGGTTCCGCTTCACCGCCGACCAAAGCGCCGGCGGCGAAGACGCCAAGGCCGTGCGCACGGCCGCGCAAAAAGCGTTGGCCGCCGAATTCGAGGCGCGCGCCGAACGCTTTGGCGCCTGCGCCAATGGCGATATCGCGCTTGGCTCGGACGGCACGCTGCGCTGGATCGGCGCGCCGATCGGCACGCTGGTCTCCGGCGAGGACGCGCTGAAGCCGCGCCTGGTGCTGCTGGCCGACGAGCAGTTGACCGGTCCGGCGCGCGACAAGGTCGCCGCCCGTGCCGAGCGTTTCGTCAATTTCCAGATCGAATCGCTGCTGAAGCCGCTGGTCGACCTCAAGAATGCCGACCAGATCACCGGCATCGGCCGCGGCATCGCCTTCCAGTTGGTCGAACAGTTCGGCCTCATCAACCGCCGCGACATCGCCGAGGAGATGAAGTCGCTCGACCAGGAAGGTCGCGCGGCCCTTCGCCGTCTCGGCGTGCGCTTCGGCGCCTATCACGTCTTCGTGCCGGCGCTGATCAAGCCGGCGCCAGCCGGACTGGTGACGCTGCTATGGGCGTTGAAGAATGACGGCAAGGACAAGCCGGGCTTTGGCGACGTGGTGCACGCGCTCGCCTCCGGCCGTACCTCGGTGGTCATCGATCCGGCCTTCGACAAGTCCTTCTACAAGCTTGCCGGCTACCGCAATCTCGGCCGCCGCGCCGTGCGCGTCGACATTCTGGAACGGCTGGCCGACCTGATCCGCCCGGCGACCAACTGGAAGCCCGGCCTCGGCCAGCGTCCCGACGGCGCCTATGACGGCCAGTCCTTCATGGTGACACCGCCGATGATGTCGATCCTCGGCGCCAACGCCGATGACATGGAAGAAATCCTGAAGGGCCTTGGCTACCGTGCCGATCCGAAGCCTCCGGCGGAGGTCAAGGCAAGGCTCGAAGCGCAGGACAATGCCGCGCGGGAAGCCGCCGCTGCAAAGCTGGCGGCGGAAGAGGCTGCACGGGCCGAGCAGGCCAAGGCGGCGCAAGCCGCGGCAACCGATACAGTCGCGGAGGAATCGGTCGAAGGTTCGGAGCCGGCCGAGGTCGTAGAGGCCACTGTCGAAATCCCCGCCGAAGCCGTCGCGGAAGCGGCGGTAGAGCCTGTCGCGGAAGAACACCCCGAGGCCACGGAAGAGGCCGCGGCGGAAGCAATTGCGGAAGTTCCGGCCGAGCCTGAATTGGCCGCCGAACCAGAGGCGGAAGCTGTCGCGATCGCGCCGGTGGAGCCGGTTTCCGAAACCGCGCCCACAGTGTTGTCAGGCGAAACTGCCGCAGTGCCGGAGGCAGCCCCAGAGGCGGCCATCGTCGAGCCTGCGGTGGAAGCCGAAGCGCCAAAGCCCATCCTTTTGTGGCGGCAGGCGCGCTTCGACCAGCGCCCGCGCCACCGCGAAGACAACCGCAGGAACAACCGTCCGCGCAACGGCCAGGCCGCGCGCGGACGAAGCGATGCGCCAGCGGATGCCGTGGCCGCCGGACAGCCGGCGGCTACGCCTGGAGAGCGGCCTGCTCGTGAAGGACGGCGCGATCAGCGCGACGGCGCCGGCAAGCCGCGTTTCGACCGCTCGAAGTTCAAGCCCAAGCCCCAGGGTGAAGGCGGGGAGCGTCGCGAGGGCAAGCCGCAGGGTGAGCGTCCCGAGCGCCGCGACAACCGGCCCGACTGGAAGGGCAGGCCGGACAGCAAGGGTGGTCCACAGGGTGCAAAGCCTGTGTTCCAGCCGAAGCCGCGCGAGGAGCGCCCGGTTCGCTTTGATCCGGACTCCCCCTTCGCCAAGCTTGCCGCCTTGCGCGATCAGCTGAAGAAGTAGGCTGGCTCGCTTCGATGGTTGCCCCAATCGTCGCGCGAGACCGCCAACGCATCGACAAGTGGCTGTTCTTCTCGCGCGCCGTGAAATCGCGCTCGCTGGCTGCCAAATTGGTGGTGGCCGGACGGGTTCGAATCAATCGCGACAAAGCAGCGCAGGCTTCCGACATGGTCAAGCCTGGCGACGTGCTGACCATCACGCTTGAGCGGCGTATCTTCGTCTGGAAGGTGCTGAATACAGGTGTGCGGCGCGGTCCCGCCGAGGAGGCGCGCACGCTCTACGAGGACATGTCGCCACCGCCCGCACCCAAGGACGGGAGCGTTCCTGATGCAATTCCGGCGCTGCGCGAGGCCGGCAGCGGCCGTCCGACGAAGAAGGAGCGTCGCCAGACGGACCGGCTGTTCGGCGAGGAATGAGCCATCACCGGCTCCCAATGCGGCAGCCATCTGGAATTTCATTCCGCAAACACCGATATCAGTCGCAATGGCTGCCCTTGCCAGCAGCCGGCAAAGGCGTTACCTCACGAAAAAAGCCCAGCAAAAATGGGACGTCCCGGAGCCGACCGATGACCTATGTCGTGACCGACAATTGCATTAAATGCAAGTACATGGACTGCATCGAGGTCTGTCCGGTCGACTGTTTCTACGAAGGCGAGAACATGCTCGTCATCCATCCGGACGAGTGTATCGATTGCGGCGTCTGCGAGCCGGAATGCCCGGCCGACGCAATCAAGCCCGACACCGAGTCCGGCCTCGACAAATGGCTGCAGATCAACACCGAATACGCCGAGAAATGGCCCAATATCACGGCCAAGAAGGAACCGCCGGCCGACGCCAAATCCTTCGATGGCGAGGCTGGCAAGTTCGAGAAGTATTTCTCGGCGGAGCCCGGCGAAGGCGACTGACGGCGCCGCGGGTTCGACCGGCATAACGCTACGTAAGAGGCACGACACATTAACTGCCTTGACAGCGCCGGTGTTGCATGGCCTTCGCGAATGCAGCAAAACCTTGATTCTTCCGACTTTTTGTGTTACATCACGGAAACATGCCGGTGACACAACGTCGATTTATGGCGCAGAAGCCCCAAATCACTGAAAGGTGAATTTCTCAATCGGACCAGAGCAATCTGGGCCAGGCGGTCGCAATATGTGCGGTTTGCCGGTCCCGGCTTTTCCGATGGGTTCACCTGTTGTGCGGCTAACGATCGGCACCCCACCGGTCGCGCGAATTAGGCTGGCAGGTCGCCGGCACCACAACAAGGAGTTCAGGGCGTAATGGCAACGATCACCCCGCAGAAGAAGTCCAGCGCGGCACGTCACGGTTTCAAGACCGGCGAGTTCATCGTCTATCCGGCGCACGGCGTCGGTCAGATCGTCTCGATCGACGAGCAGGAAGTCGCTGGTCACAAGCTGGAACTGTTCGTCATCGACTTCCAGAAGGACAAGATGCGCCTGAAGGTTCCGGTCGCCAAGGCGACGTCGATCGGCATGCGCAAGCTGTCGGAAGAGGACTATGTCGAGCGCGCATTGAAGGTCGTGCAGGGCCGCGCTCGCGTCAAGCGCACCATGTGGTCGCGCCGCGCCCAGGAATATGACGCCAAGATCAATTCCGGCGACCTGATCTCGATCTCGGAAGTGGTGCGCGACCTCTACCGCGCCGACAACCAGCCGGAGCAGTCCTATTCCGAGCGTCAGCTCTATGAGGCGGCGCTCGACCGCATGGCCCGTGAGATCGCGGCCGTCAACCGCATGTCGGAGACCGAAGCCGTGCGCCTCATCGAGGTGAACCTCAACAAGGGTCCCAAGCGCGGCGCCAAGGCCGACAACGAGGAAGCCGAGCAGGAAGAAGCTGCCTGAGCTTTTCCGCCTTCAAGTTCTGAAAAACCCGGCCTCGCGCCGGGTTTTTATTTTGGGGAGATAGGGCTGAAAGCGAGGGCGCCGTCTACGCCTCGCCGCCGCCGCCTTCCCTCTCGGCCTCCTGCTTCAGCGTCGCGATGAAGCGCTTTGTGCGCTGATGCTCCGGATTGCCGAACAGCACGGCGGCTGGGCCCTTCTCGACGACAACGCCGGCGTCGAGAAAAACCACCTCTTGCGCGATCTTGGAGGCGAGGCGCAGGTCATGCGTCGCCATCACCATGGTCGTGCCTTCGCTGGCCAGCTTGCCAAGCACGTCGACCACCTCCTGCGCCAGCTCCGGGTCGAGCGCCGAGGTCGGCTCGTCGCACAGCAGCACCTTTGGCGAGGGCGCCAACGCGCGTGCGATCGCCACGCGCTGCTGCTGGCCGCCCGACAGCGTCGCCGGCCAGGCGTCCGCCTTGTGCGCCATGCCAACCTTTTCCAGCAAGGCGAGCGCCCGCTCACGTGCCCGCTCCGTCGGCCATTTCAGCACCGTCACCAGCCCTTCCATGACGTTCTCGATCGCGGTGCGATGCGGAAACAGCTGGAAGTTCTGGAACACCATGCCGGTCTGCAGGCGCAGGCGCTGGATATCCCTGGCCGCAACCTTGCCGCCTGGGCGGAATTCAAGCGTCTCGTCGCCGATGCGCACCGTGCCGGAGGTCGGGATCTCCAGCAGGTTGATGCAGCGCAGCAGCGTGCTCTTGCCGCCGCCGGAGGGGCCGACAAGCGCGGTGACGCTGCCTTCGTCGATGGTGACGGTGACGCCCTTCAGGACGAGATTGTCGCCAAAGCGCTTTTCGATGTTGGTGAGGCCGATCATGAACGTGCCTCCAGGAAGCCACCATAGCGGTTGAGCCGTGTTTCCAGCCGCGTCTGCAAGGCCGACAGCACCGAGCTCAGCGCCAGATAGAGGATCGCCGCCTCGACATAGAGGATCAGCGGTTCATAGGTGGTGGCGACGATGCGCTGCGCGGCCTGGAACATTTCCGGCACGGTGATGGCGGCGGCCAGCGAGGTATCCTTGACCAGCGAGATGAAAGTGTTCGAAAGCGGCGGCACCGCGACGCGACCGGCTTGCGGCAGGATGGTGCGCCGCATCGCCTGGCTCCAGTTCATGCCGATCGAATAGGCGGCTTCCCACTGTCCCTTGGGCACCGAGCCGATCGCCGCGCGGATGATCTCCGACGTGTAGGCGCCGATGTTGAGCGTGAAGCCGATCAAGGCCGCCGTAAAGGCGTCGAGCAGGATGCCGGCCGACGGCAAGCCGTAGAAGATCAGGAACAGCTGCACCAGGAGCGGCGTGCCGCGAAAGATCCAGACATAGAAGCGCACAAGCGCGACCAGCGGCTTCGCGCCGAACAACCGGGCAAGCGCCGCGGCCAGGCCGACAGTCAAGCCAAGGACGAAGGACAGCAGGGTCAACGGCACGGTGAAGATCAGTGCGGCCCACAGCAGCGAAGGCAGCGACTCCAGCATCAATTGCAGCCAGTGCGGCACGAAAGCCCCTCCATCCGGTCGACGGCTTCATCGAAGCGCCAAGGCATATCACGACAAAAGCGGCGGGCCGTCAAAGACGGCTCGCCGCTCCACATGTCACAGGCCGGCAAACCGGCCCAGATATCAGTTACTTCGAAACGTCCTGGCCGAAATAGGTGTCGGCGATCTTCTGATAGGTGCCGTCGGCCTTGATATCGGCGAGCGCCTTGTTGATCGCGGCAACCAGCTCCGGATCACCCTTGCGCACGATGACACCGGAATAGTCGGCGTTTTCCTCCTGCGCGGCGATCTTCACATTGGCGTCGGGCTTGTGCTTCTTGAAGTCGAGGAAGGACAGGCTGTCATTGATGGTGGCATCGGCACGACCGGTCAGCAACAGCTGGATCGACTGGTCGAAGCCATCGGTGCCGACGAGTTCGGCGCCATTCGTCTCGGCCAGCTTACCGAAATTCGAGGTCAGCGACTGCGCCGACTTCTTGCCCTTGAGATCGGCAAAGCTCTTGATGTCTGCATTGTCGCCGCGCACGATCAGCACCGCCTTCGAGGCGATGTAGGGATCGGAGAAGTCGTACTTGGCCTTGCGCGCGTCGGTGATGCCGACCTCGTTGATGACGGCGTCGTAGCGGTTGGCATCGAGGCCGGCGATCAGCCCGTCCCACTTGCCTTCGAGGAACTGCGGCTTGACGCCGAGCTTGTCGGCGATCGCCTTGGCGATTTCGACATCGAAACCGACCAGCGCGCCGGAAGCATCGTGATAGGTAAAGGGCGCGTAAGTGCCTTCCGTGCCGATCTTGATGGTGCCTGCCTGCTTGATCTCATCGAGATTGGCGCCGGCATGGCTGGCGGCGACAGCCAGAACCTGCAGGGCTCCGGCGACAACAAGCGATTTAAGCCATTTCATTTTTCTGTGATCCCGTCTTTGGCCGTTGTGCGGCGCATTGTGAGATTTGGAAAATGGCACATGCTTGCAAACAAAATAAGGAACAAGATTCCGAATAGTATACCACTCTGAAATCAAATTCTCCAAAACGCATCGATTGGCATCAATCACCCCCTTTGCGGAACGCCATGAGCGGCGCAATCCACACGGTGAGCGCAGCGGAACCATTCTCCGGCGTGACACGTTTCTCGGCTGTTGTAGGGCACGGCATAACCATTTCAACCACCCCGCCGTCCGGACGCCCGAAAAAGGGAGCATGGCATGATACAGGACTCGGCAGGACGGACCATGGTCCGCGCGGCGATGAAGGCTCCCTATCTCGAACGTGATCAGGAGCATCTTCTGGCCTTGCGCTGGAAGGACGACAATGACCAGCACGCGCTGCACAGCATCACCGTGGCGCATATGCGGCTGGTCATCTCCATGGCCTCGAAATTCCGGCACTATGGCCTGCCGCTGGGCGACTTGATCCAGGAGGGCCATGTCGGCTTGCTGGAAGCCGCCGCCCGGTTTGAGCCGGAGCGTGAGGTGCGGTTCTCGACCTACGCGACATGGTGGATTCGCGCCGCGATGCAGGACTACATCCTGCGCAACTGGTCGATCGTGCGCGGCGGCACGAGTTCGGCGCAGAAGGCGCTGTTCTTCAATTTGCGGCGCCTGCGTGCCCGCCTCGCCAACGGCACCGAGCCGCTGTCGAACGCCACGCTCTATCATGAGGTGTCGGTTGCGCTCGGCGTGTCGGAAGCCGATGTGGCGATGATGGATTCGCGCCTTTCGGCACCCGACAGTTCGCTCAATGCACCGCTGGCTGATGACACGGGCGCAACGGAACGCATGGACTTCCTGGTTTCGGACGATCCATTGCCTGACGAGGTCGCCGGCGACACGATCGATGTCGAGCGCCGTTCGCTATGGCTGAAGACCGCGCTCGGTGCGCTGAACGCCCGCGAGCTCAGGATCATCGAAGAACGCCGGCTGAGTGAAGAAGGCGCGACGCTCGAGTCGCTCGGCGAGACGCTTGGCATCTCCAAGGAACGCGTCCGTCAGATCGAGGCACGCGCCATGGAGAAGCTCAAGGTGGCATTGGTCAGGCAGAACCCTGAATTCATGGCCGCCTGATCCAGCGAAGCCGGACCGCCTGGGGCAAGAACACCGGCTACTTGTCGGTGACGATCTTGACCTTGTCGCCGGCCGAGACGGCGGCACCGGGCGACAACGCATTGAGCACACGGAACAGGTCGAGCTTGCGATCGACGCCGACCATCTGTGCCGCAAGCGTGCCCATGGTCTGTCCCGGCTGCACGGTGAGCACGCGGATGTGCAGCGGCTTCAGCGCCGCCTTTTCCGCCGCGCTGAGTATACGGAAGCTGCCGCTGACCGAACGCGCGACGCTGTCCAGGTTCGTGCTGGCCGAAGGTGCCGCCGTCAACAGCCGGTAGACCTGCCCACCCGCCCGGATCACCGCGATATCGAACTGCCAGCCCTCGGCGCCCGCATGCGCGGTCGCCGCTTCATTGCCGTTGATCGTCTCCTGCTTGACGCTGCTGTCTACGAGGCCGGCAACCCAGCCGCTGCGGACATAGTCGGTCAGCGGGCGGTTCTTGTCGATCGAGACGCCGTCGAAACGGATCGCCATGTCGCCGGGGCCGGTCGCCGTCACCGCCGCGGCCGAATTGTCGATGACAAAGCCTTCGGGCACCGAGAAGGACACGCCAAGGCCCGGATGCAGGAAGGTTTCGCCGCGCACATAGCCTTCCTCCGGCGTGTCGCCGTAGAGCAGGCCGTCTATGCCGGCGAGGAAAGAATCGCGATCGCGCGTGCCGAAGCCGGGCGCGCCGAACTGGCGGGCATGGCGCTGCGCCAGATCGATGCGCTGCGGCGTGTTGGGGTGGGTCGCCAGGAAGTCGAGGCTTGGGTCGGTGGCGCCGCTGATCGAGCGAAAGTCGGTATAGGCCGACATCGACTGCAGGAAGCGGCCGGCGGCATAAGGGTCGTAGCCGGCCTCGCCGATCGACTTGATACCGATGGCGTCGGCCTCCAGTTCCTGGTTGCGCGAGAACTGGGCGAGCCTGAGCTTGCCGCGGATCAGCGCCGCCTTGGCGGTCGGGCTGTCGCCGAGCACATCGGAGACGACCTTGGTCGCCAGGCCTTCCTCGGCCTCGAGCTGCTGGCGCTGCAGGCCGTGATTGGCTGTGACATGGCCCATTTCGTGCGCGATGACCGCGGCCAGCTCGGAAGAATCATTGGCCAGCGCAAGCAGGCCGCGCGTGATGTAGAGATAGCCGCCTGGCAGCGCGAAGGCGTTGACGTTGGGCGAATTCAGGATGGTGATGCGATAGGTCTGGGTCGGGTTTGCCGACACGACGGTCAAATTGCCGACGACCTTGGCAACCATGCGTTCGAGCTTCGGGTCGGAATATTCGCCGCCATACGTGGCAAGAATGCGCGGATGCTGCGCCTTGGCCATTTCGGCGAGCTTGCTGTTGGCGGCGACATTGTCGACCGTGATGGGCTTGTCGGAAGGCTGGAAGCCGGATTCCTGAACTGCCGGAGGCGTGAACATCTGGCAGCTTGCCAGCGCCACGGCAAAGCCGGCCAGCGCGAAGAAGCGCGCCAGTGGTTTCATCCGTACTCTATGCATGCGGGTCGGCAGAACCGCTTCCTTCCAGGTCTTGGCCCATGATCTCGAAAACTCGTGGAGATCACGCGCAAAATCAACATGTTGCAACGTCTTTTGGCGTCCGGGGTGACGCACGGCATGCAGGCAAATCACGGCCGCGCCAGACCAATACAGGGTGGACCTAGCCACACTACCCTGATCATGGCAAGCAAGCGCCGCATCGCCTTGGGCCGGTTTGACCGTAAATTATGTCCGCTTCCGGGCAATATCTTGTGATCCGGCGCCAATCGGACCTGCCCCGATATAGCGCTGGAAGACCTCCGGGCCAGCCCCGGCGAAGAAATCAGCCGCCGCACCCGTCGCGGCGACCGAACCATTGTCCAAGAATACCACATTCTGGCCGATGCGGCGCGCATCTTCCGGCTGGTGCGTGACGAACAGCACCGTCATGGGCCGGTCGGCATGCACACCGGCCACCAGATCGAGCATGTCGTCGCGCAAGGCTGGGCCAAGCGAGGCAAAAGGCTCGTCCAGCAGAAGCACCGGGCGGTCGCGCACCAGAACACGGGCGAGCGCGACACGCTGACGCTCGCCGCCGGAGAGTTCGCGCGGCAATCGCTTCTCCTTTCCGGCAAGGCCGGTGCGTTCGATCGCCCCGGCGATCAAAACCCGGTCCGCATCGCTCAGCCGTAGCGACGGCGAACGGCCTAGTCCGACATTCTGCTCCACGGAAAGATGGGCAAAGAGGTTGTTCTCCTGAAACACCATCGACACCGGTCGTGCCGAAGGTGGCTGCGCGCTGACATCGATCCCGCCGATCAGCACGCGGCCGGAGCGCGGCATCTCGAAACCTGCGACCAGATTGAGCAGGGTCGATTTCCCCGAACCGCTCGGGCCCATGACGGCGGTGATCTTCGAGGCGGCAAAGCCGACATCGAAGACGAGCGGCGCATCGCCATAGCTGAACGAGACGTTCTCGAGCCGCACGGCGGTGCCGTCTTCGATCATCCCGTCTGCCTTGGCGAGCGTCATGATTTCCCTCCCCTCCCCAGCCGGTCCGCAGCCAGGACAAGCGCCAGGCAGACAACGCCCAGCAGCAGCGCCAGACCGGCAGCGTCCTCCGTCCGGTAGCTACCCATGCGCGCCAGGAGCAGATAGGGCAATGTCTGCACCGAATCGCTGCCGAACAACGCGATGACGCCGAGGTCGCCAAGCGACAGCGCCATGGCGAAGGCGAAGGCGGTCGCGAGCGGCCGCCGCAATGACGGCCAGTCGACCAGTATCAGCCTGTTCCAGCCTGAAATGCCGAGCTGTGCGCAAAGCCGTTCGTGGCGCTCGCTCGCCGCGTCATAGGCGGGGCGGACGGCGCGGATGGCGAAAGGCATCGCCATCACCGCGTTGACGGTGACGACCATGATCGGTGCGACGGCGAAGACGTCGCTGATAGTGCGCAGAGCCAGGAACCAGCCGGCGCCAATGACGATCGGCGGCACGACGAGCACGAAGCCGGCGCCAGTGTCGGCGGCGTGTTCGAGCAACGTCCTGGAGCCTGCGCCACGGCTCAGGGCCAGCGCCCAGCGCGCCATGACCAGCGCCAGCGACAGCATCACCGAGAGCAGCGCCGACAGGAAGGCGAGCACGGCACTGGTCAGCGTCGCCTGCCGCACCGCGCTCTCGCCGGCCAACCGGCCGAGATCGGCGCCAAGCCCGGCGATCACCGTCGCCACCATCGGCCCGGCGACGAACAGCAGAGCGAGAACGACCAGCAAGGCGTTGAGCCAGCTCTCTCCATTGCCCACCGATAGATAGCGGCGCGACGCCACCGGCAGATTGGCGTCGCCGGTTACATTGACGCCGAAGCGCGCCAGGACCAGCACCACGACAAAGGTCAGCGCGATCTGCAGCGCGGTCAGCGCCACGGCGCGCGCGGGATCGAAATCGAAGCGCAGTGCCTGATAGATCGCGACCTCCAGCGTCGTCGCGCGCGGACCGCCGCCCAGTGTCAGCACGATGGTGAAGGACGTTATGCAGAGCATGAAGACAAGCCCGGCGACGCCCGGAATGGCCGCGCGCAGCCTTGGCCACTCGATCAGCCGAAAAGCCGGCCCGGCGCCCATGCCGAGCTGGCTCGCCAGCCGCCACTGGTCGGCTGGCACCGTCTGCAGTGCCTCGAGAAACAGCCTGACGCAGAGCGGCAGGTTGAAGAAGACGTGCGCAACCAGGATGCCAGCCAGGCCATAGATGCCCGGCCAACTGCCATTGCCGATCACCGTGAACACATCCGCGAAATAGCCGGCGCGACCGTAGAGCGCCAGGATGCCGAGCGCGGCGACAATGGCCGGCAGCGCCAGCGGCACGGCAAAGAGCTGCAGGATAAAGCTTCGTCCGAAAAAGCGCGGATGCCGCGACAGGGCGCGGGCGACGAACAGCGCCGGCACGACCGAGAGCAGCGTCGACAGCACCGCTTGCCACAGGGTGAAGCGCACGACGCGAAAGAGATAGGGATCGAAGGCTGCCCAGGCGCCTGAAAGATCCTGGACGCCTTCAAGGAGCAGGCCAGCGATCGCGCCACCGATCAGCAGCGCGATTGCCCCGAGCGCGACGATGCCGGCGGTGACGCGTGAATCGGTCGAACGCACCGGCACCATTGCAAGGGCTACTTGCTCATCACCGCCAGCCATTCATCCACCCAGGCCTTGCGGTTGGCGGCGACCTCTTCAGGGCTGAACAGCAGCGTCTTGGTCGGCTTGACCAGTTTGTCGAAGGCCGGATTGAGCGGTGCATCGGTCTTGCCGGCGGGGAACATCCAGTTGGTCTCGGGAATGACATCCTGGAACTTCGGCCCGGTCATGAAAGCCATGAACTTTTCCGCCAGCGGGTTCTTCGCGCCGGTGGTGGTGATGCCGGCGACCTCGATCTGCAGGTATTCACCCTCCTCGAAGGACGCCGCCTGATAGCGTTCGGTCTTCTCGGCAACCATGTGATAGGCGGGCGACGTCGTGTAGGACAGCACCATCGGCGCCTCGCCCTTGGTGAACAGGCCATAGGCCTCGCTCCAGCCTGGCGTCACGGTCAGCACTTTCGACTTGAGCTTGGCCCAGGCTTCCGGTGCCTTGTCGCCATAGACCGATTTCACCCACAAGAGCAGGCCAAGGCCAGGCGTCGAGGTGCGCGGGTCCTGGATGACAATCTTGTCGTCGGCGCTGCCCTCGACCAATTCCTTCAGGCTCTTCGGCGGCGTCTTCAGCTTCTCGGTGTCATAGACGACGGCGAAATAGCCGTAGTCGAAGGGAACAAACGTATCATCGCTCCAGCCGCCGGGCACATTGAGGTCCGACACCGTGCCATGCGGCGCAAACAGGCCGGTGGCCTTGGCTTCGGCGGTGAGATTGGTGTCGAGGCCGAGCACGATGTCGGCCTTGGTCGAAGCGCCTTCCAGCTTGACGCGGTTGAGCAGTGCCACGCCGTCGGCGACCGAGACGAATTCGACATCGCAGCCGCATTCGGCCTCGAATTCCTTCTTCACGGCGGGACCAGGACCCCAGTCGGCGGTGAAGCTCTCATAGGTGTAGACCGTGAGTTTGTCCTTGGCGAAGGCCGGGCCGGATATGGCAACAACCATGGCTGAGACAACAGAGTATAAAAGCGTGCGCATCGGCGCCTCCTTCGTTCGAATTGAAAGGAATTGAGGCGTCGGACTGTCCGAAACGTCTAATCCCTCCGCCGGTACAAACCGGATCAGGTTCAGCGGGTTGGCGAGATTGCCTCTCAGCCGGTCCGCGAAGATCGCGTCCGGCACCCCGTTAGAGCGTTTCGACACATAGGCCCGGCCGATCAACCACGCAAGTGGGAGTTTGCCGCCTTCCGTTTCCCGTGCCGGGCTGGTAAGGGCGACGCACATGAGCACATTCACCATCCTGCTTGGCGGCGACCTCATCCGCACGCCACGGCTCGACCGCCAGGTCGAGGGTTCTCGCGGCATCGCCGCCGACGCCGGCATCGGCCATGCCCGGATGCTGGGTCTTGTCCCGGAACTGTGGGTGGGCGATTTCGATTCGGTACCAGCCAATCTGCCCGATGATCTCGCCGCCGTGCCGCGTCGGACTTTCCCTGCTGAGAAAGACAAGACCGATGGCGAACTGGCCATCGCCGCGGCGCTCGAACGTGGCGCGACCCGCCTCATCCTGGTTGGCGCTTTCGGCGGCAAGCGCGCCGACCACGCCTTCCTGCATCTGGCGCTCGGTCTGCGGCTGGCCCAGGCCGGGACAGAGGTGATCTTGACCAGCGGCGCGCAGGAAGGCATCCCCTTGCTGCCGGGGAAGGCCGGCTTCGACTACGCCGATGCGACACTTTTTTCCGTCCTTGGTTTCTCGGATCTCTCCGGCCTCACGGTCAAAGGCGCCAAATGGCCGCTGGATGATGTCGAGGTCGCATTCGGCTCCTCGCTGACCATTTCCAACGAGGTCAAGGGTCGGCTCGAAATCGCTCTGGGACGTGGTCGCGCACTGCTGCTCGCTCATCCCCATCCACTACCTGAAAGCTGATATGGCCCCGCCACTTCTCAATCTCGACGGCATAAAACTGACCTTTGGCGGTACGCCGCTGCTCGACGGCGCCGCATTGGCCGCTTCGGCCGGCGACAAGATCGCGCTCGTCGGCCGCAATGGCTCGGGCAAGTCGACGCTGCTGAAGATCGCGGCCGGCCTCATCGAGCCGCAGGACGGCGAAGTCTTCCGCCAACCTTCGGCGACGGTGCGCTATCTGCCGCAAATGCCTGACATGGATGGGTTCACGAACGTCCGTGCCTATGTCGAGGCAGGGTTGGGACCGGCGGATGATCCTTATCGCGCCATCTATCTGATGGAACATCTCGGCCTGTCCGGCGAGGAGCGACCGAACGACCTGTCCGGTGGCGAGGCAAGGCGCGCGGCACTTGCCCGCGTCATGGCGCCGGAGCCCGACATTCTGCTGCTCGATGAGCCGACTAACCATCTCGACCTGTCGGTGATCGAATGGCTGGAAGAGGAGTTGGTTCGCACTTCCTCGGCGCTCATCGTGATTTCGCACGACCGCCGCTTCCTTGAGCGCGTCTCGCGCGCAACCGTCTGGCTCGATCGCGGCCAGACCCGCAGGCTGGACAAGGGTTTTGGCCATTTCGAGGAATGGCGCGATCTGGTGCTGGAAGAAGAAGAGCGCGAGCAGCACAAGCTCGGCCGCCAGATCGTGCGCGAAGAGCACTGGCTGCGCTATGGCGTGACGGCGCGGCGCAAGCGCAACATGCGCCGGTTGGGTGAGTTGCAGACCATGCGCCAGCGCTTTCACGGCCATCGCGGCGCCGAAGGTTCGGCCACCATGGTGGCCAGCGACGCCGCCGAATCCGGCAAGCTGGTGATCGAAGCGAAGAACATCGAGAAGAGCTTTGGCGACCTCACCGTGGTCAAGGAATTCTCCACCCGCATCCAGCGTGGCGACCGTATCGGCCTGGTTGGACCCAACGGCGCCGGCAAGACGACGCTCCTGAAGATGCTGACCGGCGAAATGAAGCCGGACGCCGGTTCGGTGCGGCTCGGCACCAATCTGGAGATCGCCACGCTCGACCAGAAACGCGAGGCGGTCGACCCGGCCGAAACGCTGGCGCAATATCTCACCGACGGGCGTGGCGAGAACCTCGTCATCAATGGCGAGCAGCGCCACGTCGTCTCCTACATGAAGGACTTCCTGTTCAAGCCCGAGCAGGCGCGCACGCCGGTGCGCGAACTTTCGGGCGGCGAGCGGGCGCGCTTGCTGCTGGCCCGTGTTCTGGCGCGGCCGGCAAACCTTCTCGTGCTCGATGAGCCGACCAACGATCTCGACATGGAGACGCTGGAACTGCTGCAGGAACTGGTCGCCGGTTTCGCCGGAACCGTCATCCTGGTCAGCCACGACCGCGATTTCCTCGACCGCACCGTCACCAGCATCATCGCGCCGGACGGCGGCGGCCGCTGGATCGAATATGCCGGCGGCTATTCGGACATGCTGGCGCAACGCGGCGGCACCCGGCTGGACGATCGCAAATCGCGGGCGAAGGCCGAGAATGGCGAAGCGCTGGGAGCAAGCAAGGCCGAGGCATCAGCCCCGAAAGGCCCGGCGAAAAAGCTGTCGTTCAAGCAGAAATTCGCACTGGAATCGCTGCCCAAGAAGATCGAGGCGGTGACCGCGTCCATCTCGCGGCTGGAGAACAACATCGCCGACCCCGCCTATTACGAGCGCGATCCGGCTTCGTTCCAGAAAACCATCGCGGCCCTCGACAAGGAGCGCGCCACATTGGCGGCACTCGAAGAGGAATGGCTGGAACTGGAGATGTTGCGGGAAGAGATGGAGGGGTGAACGATTGCGTGCGGGTTATTATGCGCCTATATTATGCGCATAAGGAAGACCGTCTCCATGCTTCAACCGCCGCCAAAACCTCAGCGGAAATCCGTCAACACGTCCATCGACTCTCAGTTGATCAACGACGCGAAAGCATTGGGCATCAACATCTCCCGCGCCGCCGAAGAAGGTATAGCGAAAGCAATTGCGGCGGAAAAGACGCGTCGATGGCAAGCCGAAAACAAGGAAGCCATTGAAAGTTCCAATGAATATGTCCGGCGCAACGGACTGCCATTAGCCAAACACCGGCTGTTTTGATGGCACGCTACGACGTCTATCGGAATGTCGGTGGCCACGGCTATCTTCTTGACGTTCAGTCCGATCTCCTCGAACGTCTGGATACAAGGGTTGTGGTTCCGCTGATACCGCCCGATGTAGCTCCGGTACCGGCCCGACGACTAAACCCGACCTTCGCTATCGATGGCAAAGATCACGTGATGGTCACGCAATTCCTGTCAGCATTGACCGCCTCTGAGTTGCCTGTCCCTGAAGGAAATCTTTCCAGGCACCACGACGACATCGTCGTGGCACTCGACATGCTGCTTCAAGGCTTCTGAGAAACGCGGGCGTAAGGCCGACGTTCTCAGCCCGCCGTCTTCGCTTGCCAGGCCTTGATCGCCTCATCAAAGACCTTCTCGCCGGGGATGCCCTTTTCCATGGTCAGCAATGCCCGCCGTCCGGTCTTGTAGACGACCGGCACGTCGATCCAGTCCTGTCCCCTGAGAAGGGTCAGGTTGGCGTCTTCATCCGCCTTGGTGTCATTGAGCGCGACGAGGAAGAAGCCATCCGCGATCTTGGCCGGAATACCGATCAGCGGGCTGCCGGCGTCCTGTTCCGAGCTCTTCATGGCAACGCGCAGGATGTTGTCGACACCGCCGCCTTCAAAACCTTCAGGCGTCAGGAAGATCATCTCGATGATGTGGCTGGCCGGCAGCGTCCGGTCAGTGTTGCGGCGAATGGTCATGCGCAGCTGGATATCCTTGCCGGGAATGGTCGCCTCGGCGCGGATCGCCGGTTCCGGCGGAAGGTCACCGCCAGGCGATTCCTGCACCAACGACCAAACGATACTGCCGGGCTCGGCCGAACCCTGCGAAGTGCTCGTGCGCTCCTCGTAGAAGATCGCCTTCTGGCCGACCGCCACTGTCGGCTCGGCAGCCGCCGGTGTCGGCGCGGTGCCTGCGGGTGCCGGCGTGGCACCGGCAGGCGCTGTCGGCGTGGCGGCGGCAACCGGAGCGGTTCCGTTGGCCGGCGGTGTTGCCGGAGCCGCACCCGGTGCGGGTGGGGTGGTTGCGGCCGCGGGAGCGTTCGCCGCGGGCGTGGCGGCGGCCTGTGCATCACCTGCAGGGGGCGTCGCTGCCGGATGCGCTGGCGGCGGCGTGGTCAGCGCGGCGACGGATTCGCCTTCGCCAATACCGCTTTGCCCACCGGCCGGACCGGGATCCGTCTCGCTGCCCTGGGGCGTCAGGCGCTGGGTGAACTTGGTTCCCCCAGCGGCGTCCGTTGTGCCGGCCGCGGGAGCCGGTGGCGATGCCGCGGCGCTGGCCGCTGGGTTGGCCGGCGCGGCCTTCAGGGGCTCGGTCTTGACCACCTTGCTGTCACCCGAACCGAACATCTTGCCGAACGCACCCTTGTTCAGCCAGATGCCATAGCCGCCGCCGGCGATGACGGCCAGCGCGACCACGGCGGCGATCAGCCCACCATAGCTGCGCTTGCGCCGAGCCGGACGCAGGCGCTCGAACGTATCGCCCCCCGGCCTTTCGTCATTGGCGAAGATGTCGGCCTTCTCGTCCGGCTCGCCTTCGTCCATCCCCGGAAGGGTGGCATCGTCGCGATCCGGCGCGGCACGATCGGGAAAGGAAGGAGCCGCTGATGGCCTCTGCCAGCTTGGCTCCGCCCGCGCGGCCGGAGGCGTCGGCTTTGCAACGAACGGCGCCGTGGCAGGCCTGACGGCTTCAGCCTTCGCGGACTCAGGTCTTACGGGCTCGGGCCTGGCGGGCTCGGGCCTTGGCGGCTGCGGGCTGGAAAGCGGCTGCCGGACATGGCTCGACTGGTTCTTGTTGCGATCGATGGAGGAAAAGATGTTTTCCAGTTCCGCGAGCGGGTCGGTCTCCGGCACGCTCTTGGCATAGTCCTGCTCGACGCTTGCAATGGCATCTTCCAGGGAGCGTTTCTGCTTGGCGATGACCTCGGCAGCCAGCGGCGGTGAAAACTCCGCGAGTTTCCTTTCGAGCGCGGAACGCGCGCCTTCATAGATCCGCTTGCGCGTATCGAATGCCGGCTCGCCGTACTTGTCGAGCTGCTTCTTCAGAACAGAAACGAAATCTGCTGCCATGCTTCGGTCGACCTGTATTTTGCTCCCGGACCGCCCGCGCAAATCAGCCGCGATGCCCGGAAGGCTTGAGAAACTAGTCTTGAAACGGATCGGTCACAAGTATCGTGTCGTCGCGTTCCGGGCTGGTAGAGAGCAGTGCGACCGGCGCGCCGATCAACTCCTCGATATAACGGACATACTTGACCGCCTGGGCTGGCAGGTCGTTCCAGCTGCGTGCGCCGGCGGTGGTGCCTTTCCACCCCTCCAGCGTTTCGTAGACCGGCTCGACACGCGCCTGCGCGCCCTGGCTGGCCGGCAGATAGTCGATCATCTCGCCGTCGAGGCGGTAGCCGGTGCAGACCTTGATCTCGTCCAACCCGTCGAGCACGTCGAGCTTGGTCAGCGCGATACCCTTGATGCCGTTGACGGCAACAGCCTGGCGCACCAGCACGGCGTCGAACCAGCCGCAGCGCCGCTTGCGCCCGGTGACGACACCGAATTCATGGCCTCGCGTGCCGAGGAATTCGCCGATCTCGTTCTTCTGCTCGGTCGGAAATGGTCCTTCGCCGACGCGCGTCGTGTAGGCCTTGGTGATGCCCAAGACATAGCCGATCGCGCCTGGGCCGACGCCGGAGCCAGCAGCCGCCTGCCCGGCGACGGTGTTGGACGAGGTGACGAAGGGATAGGTGCCGTGGTCGATGTCGAGCAGCGTGCCCTGCGCGCCTTCGAACAGGATGCGCTCGCCGGCACGGCGCTTGTCATCGAGTATCTTCCAGACCCGGTCCATATAGGGCAGGATCTCGTGCGCGACCGAGGTCAGCTCCTGCATGATCGCCTCATGCGTGACCTCGGCATGGCCGAGCCCCCGACGCAGCGCATTGTGATGCGTCAGCAGCCTGTCGACCTTCAGGGGCAGTGTTTCCAAATCCGCCAAATCCATCACCCTGACGGCGCGCCGGCCCACCTTGTCTTCATAGGCGGGGCCGATGCCGCGGCGGGTCGTGCCAATCTTTGTCCCGGAATTGGAGGCCGCGTCTTCGCGGAAGCCGTCCAGTTCCCGATGCAGTGACAGGATTAGCGCGGTGTTTTCGGCTATTTTCAGGCGATCCGGCGCCACCTCGACACCTTGTGCCTTCAACTTCGCCACTTCGGCGACGAAAGCGTGCGGGTCGAAAACGACGCCATTGCCGATGATCGACAGCTTGCCCTGGCGCACGACGCCCGACGGCAGCAGCGACAGCTTGTAGACCTTGCCGTCGACAACCAGCGTGTGGCCGGCATTGTGGCCACCCTGGAAGCGCACCACCACATCGGCGCGCTCCGACAGCCAGTCGACGATCTTGCCCTTGCCTTCGTCACCCCACTGCGAGCCGACGACCACCACATTGGCCATGATTATTTCCCTTGAGACGCCGCACCGCGGCTGGAAGACTGTTCAAAACGACAGGCCTCTATAGCGTCAAGCCCCGCCGAGTGCGACCATTCTTTGCCGCCGAAAACGCCCTGAGGCACAACAATTTTCGGCTTTGACATCATTTACTTGTCCAACACGTGGCAATAGGCCGGCAAACATCCGCGGCGCATCACGCTCCGGCTGGAATTTCGCGATGCATCGAAGCGCCTACATATTCCTGCTGCTCACCACCTTGCTGTGGGGCG
Source organism: Mesorhizobium shangrilense (assembly GCF_040537815.1). Classification (NCBI taxonomy): domain Bacteria; kingdom Pseudomonadati; phylum Pseudomonadota; class Alphaproteobacteria; order Hyphomicrobiales; family Phyllobacteriaceae; genus Mesorhizobium; species Mesorhizobium shangrilense. The sequence continues at coordinate 13,844 of NZ_JBEWSZ010000012.1, read as the reverse complement.
GGAACTCCGTGGCCGGCAAGCTCGCGGTCGGCCACGTCTCGCCGATGACGCTCGTCTTCCTGCGCTGGGTGCTGGCGGTAGCGATTCTGCTGCCGATCGGCTGGCGCACGATACGAGAGGATTGGCCGATGGTGCGAAGACACTGGTTCGTCCTGGCCGCCCTCGGCGCCAGCGGCTTCACCTTGTTCAACACGATCTTCTACACTGCCCTCAACTACACGACGGCGATCAACGTCTCGATCGAGCAGGCGGCAATGCCGATCCTGATCATGACAGCCAATTTCGTTTTCTTCCGCCTGCGCGTGAACTGGGCGCAGATTGCCGGTGTCGTGCTGACCATCGTCGGCGTCATCCTGACCGCCTGCCATGGCGACCCGCGCCGGCTGCTGACGCTGGAGCTTAATTTCGGCGACGCGATCATGCTGGTCGCCGTGTTCCTCTACAGCGGCTACTCGGTTGGCTTGCGGCTGAAGCCGGTGATGCGCTGGCAGAGCCTGATGCTTTCGCTGTCGGTCGCCGCACTCGTCACCTCGCTGCCCTTCTTCCTCTGGGAAGTGGCCGCCGGCAAGGTCATCGTGCCCGACGCGCATGGCTGGGCGGTCATTGTCTACACCGCGATCGGCGCCTCGGTCATCTCGCAGATGACCTACATCCGGGGCAACGAGCTGATCGGCGCCAACCGCGCCGGCCTGTTCATCAACCTGGTGCCGATCTTCGGCACGCTGCTTTCGGTGCTGATCGTCGGCGAGAGATTCCAGCTCTATCAGGCGCTGGCGCTTGTGCTCGTGCTGGGCGGCATCGGGCTCGCCGAATATAGTGGACGCAAAGCGGCACGGCTTCCAAGCGGCAGCCGCCTGTTTGCCGGAAAGCAAAAAGGCGCGGACGGCGCCGCGCCTTTCGAGCCTTTATCGTAGCGCGATCACATCGCACCGACATCGAACTGCAGCCGCTTGGCCGAGTCGATCGACTTGTGCGCCTTGACCTGCTCCAGCACCTTTTCCGGGAACGGCGCATCGAGATAGAGCAGCGCGATGGCGTCGCCGCCCGGCCGGTTGCGGCCGAGCTGGAAGTTGGCGATGTTGACGCCGTTCTCACCGCACACCGTGCCGAGCAGGCCGATGATGCCGGGCGCATCGGCATTGGTTGTGTAGAGCATGTGCTGGCCGACCTCGGCGTCGAGATTGATGCCCTTGATCTGGATGAAGCGTGGTTTGCCGTCGGAGAAGCAGGTGCCGGCGATCGAGCGCGTCATGTGCTCGGTCTTGACGGTGAGCTTGATGTAGCCGTCGAACACGCCGGATTTGTCGCGCTTGACCTCGGCGACGATGATGCCGCGCTCCTTCACCATGATCGGCGCCGAGACCATGTTGACATCGGCGACCTGCGGCCGGATCAGCCCGGCAAGCGTGGCGCTGATCAGCGCGCGCGTGTTCATCGTCGTGGTCGAGCCGTCGAACAGGATCTCGACCTCCTTGATCGGATCCTCGGTGACCTGGCCGACAAAGGCACCGAGCACTTCGGCGAGCTTGACGAACGGCTTCAGCCGCGGCGCTTCTTCCGCCGTGATCGACGGCATGTTGATGGCGTTGGAGACGGCGCCCTTGATCAGGTAGTCGGCCATCTGCTCGGCGACCTGCAGCGCGACATTCTCTTGCGCTTCCGCGGTCGAGGCGCCGAGATGCGGTGTCGCCACCACATTCTCCATGCCGAACAGGGCGTTCTGCTCGGCCGGTTCCACCTCGAACACGTCGATGCCGGCGCCCGCAACCTTGCCGCTCTTCAGCCCCGCAATCAGGTCAGCCTCGACGATCAGCCCGCCACGCGCGCAGTTGATGATGCGCACGCCGTTCTTCATCTTGGCGATCGCCGCGGCATCGATGATGTTGCGCGTCTTGTCGGTCAGCGGCGTGTGCAGCGTGATGAAGTCCGCGCGGGCGAAGAGCTCGTCCAGTTCGACCTTGTCGACGCCGAGTTCCTCGGCGCGCTTGTCCGACAGGAACGGATCGAAGGCGATGACATGCATCTTGAGGCCGACGCCGCGTGTGGCGACGATCGAGCCGATATTACCGCAGCCGATGACGCCCAGCGTCTTGCCGGTGATCTCGACACCCATGAAGCGGTTCTTTTCCCACCTGCCGGCATGGGTCGAGGCATTGGCTTCCGGAATCTGGCGGGCGAGTGCGAAGATCATCGCCACCGCGTGTTCGGCGGTGGTGATCGAATTGCCGAACGGCGTGTTCATCACGATGATACCCTTGCGGCTCGCCGCCGGGATATCGACATTGTCGACGCCGATGCCGGCGCGGCCGATGACCTTCAGGTTGGTAGCGGCGTTGATCAGCTTCTCTGTGACCTTGGTCGCCGAGCGGATGGCGAGGCCGTCATATTGGCCGATGACTTCGAGCAGCTTTTCCTTGTCCTTGCCGAGATCGGGCAGATAGTCGACCTCGACGCCGCGATCCTTGAAGATCTGCACGGCGGTGGTGGAGAGTTTGTCTGAGACGAGAACACGGGGCGCCATGGCGGCCTCCTTCAAATGGGATTGATCCGGGAATGGGCGGCCGCAAGGCCGCCACGGAAAATCTCAGGCTGCCGCTTTCAGCGACGCCTTCTGGGCGGCAAAGGCCCAGTCGAGCCAGGCCAGCAAGGCTTCGAGATCGGACGTCTCGACCGTCGCGCCGCACCAGATGCGCAGGCCGGGCGGTGCATCGCGATAGGCGCCGATGTCATAGGCGACGCCTTCCTTGTCGAGCACCGAGACCAGCCCCTTGGCGAAGGCCGCCTGTCCGTCGGCGTCGAGCGCCGACACGTCCGGATCGGTGAAGGACAAGCAGACCGAGGTGTTCGACCGTGTCGCCGGCTCGACGGCGAGATGGCCGAGCCAAGAGGACTTGGCGACGAAGCTGTCCAGAACGGCGGCATTGGCATCCGCCCTGGCGACCAGCGCATCGAGACCGCCGATCGACTTCGCCCAGTTGAGCGCGTCGAGATAGTCCTCGACGCACAGCATCGACGGCGTGTTGATGGTCTCGCCCTTGAATATGCCTTCGATGAGCTTGCCGCCCGAGGTCAGGCGGAAGATCTTTGGCAGCGGCCAGGCCGGCTTGTAACTCTCAAGCCGCGCGACGGCGCGCGGGCTGAGGATCAGCATACCGTGCGCGCCCTCGCCGCCCAGCACTTTCTGCCAGGAGAAGGTGACGACGTCGAGTTTGTGGAAATCGAGCCTTTGAGCGAAGGCCGCGGAGGTGGCGTCGCAGATGGTCAGGCCCTTGCGGTCGGCCGGGATGAAATCGCCGTTCGGCACGCGCACGCCCGACGTGGTGCCGTTCCAGGTGAAAACCACGTCGCGATCGAAATCGATCTTGGTAAGATCCGGCAACTGGCCGTAGCCGGCCTCGATCTTGCGAACATCGGCAAGCTTCAGCTGCTTGACCACGTCGGTGACCCAGCCGGAGCCAAAGCTCTCCCAGGCGACCATGTCGACGCCGCGCTCGCCGAGCAGCGACCACAGCGCCATCTCGACAGCACCCGTGTCCGACGCCGGCACGATGCCGATGCGGTAATCCACTGGGACCTGGAGAATTTCCCGCGTCAGCTCGATCGCCTGTTCGAGCTTGGTCTTGCCGATCTTGGCGCGGTGGGAACGACCGAGCGCGGCATTCTTCAGCGCCTCGACCGACCAGCCAGGACGTTTTGCGCAGGGACCTGAAGAAAAATTGGGATTTGCCGGACGGAGTCCGGGCTTAGTAGGTGTCGTCATCGTGGTCTATCCTTCCAGATAGTGGCCCCTCGTTGGGGAGGGGTGGCCCACGCCGGGAAATACAGAAAAGGCCGCAAAAGCGCAATAGGGAAATGGATCTGCCAGCAACACTGCTGCGGCACGGCTGGCACAGCGACGAGATACGGCAGCAAGGAAAGAGGCGGAAAAGAAGGGGATTTCCTCGAAAAGCGGCGCGCTGAAATGCAAAGAGCCCGCCACCTTTCGGCGGCGGGCTCTTTGGGTGCAGAGCATTTTTTTGCGGCGGATCTAGAACCTTACGGTCAGCCCCGCGGTGCCCTTCAGCGCATGGCTGCCTTCGAAGCTGGTCGAGGCCAGCGCCTCGCCATACAGGGCATATTTGCCGCCGGCCCATTTGTAGGTGCCGCCCAGGCCGAGTTCGGCGCCGAAGCGCTGCGGCTCGAACGACATGTCGACCCCCGAGACGGCGACCGAGGTGCCGTCGAGGAACTCGTAAGTCAGGTTGGCGATGCCATAGACATGGCTTCCGGTGGCCTGGGCGTCGTAATTCAGCGCGGCACCCAGCCGGCCCTTGAGGCTGTCACCCCTACGCAGCGACACATTGGCGCCGAACGGATCGGTGAACGCATCGAAATCGACAGAGGCGTAGGCAAGCTGCGCCTGCGGGGTCAGCGACCAGGCGCCGTCGAGCCCGATCTTGCGTCCCGCCTCCAGGCTGAGCGCATAGCCGCTGCCATGGATGCCGTCGCCGATCTTGCCGATGCCGGCGGCGTCCATGTCGCTGCGCAGGATCGCCGCCTGCGCCTGGCCATCGACATAAAAGCCGTTCTCGCCATACCAGGTCAGCGTGGCGCCGATGCCGTAGCTGTCGGTGGTGTTGCCGCCGTCGCCCAGGCCGGAGAAGATGTCGGCGTTGGCGCGCGAATATTGCGCCGTTAGGCCGGCGACCAGCCTGCCGGCCGCCGTTTCGGAAAGCTGACCGTCGATGCCGGCCTGCACCAGTGCCGTGTCGACGTCATAGGAAGCATCAGCGCTGGACGCATTGGCCTCGACATGGCTGTGCGCGCCTTCGATGCGGGTCCAGATGGCCTGCTGGCCCGTCTCGGCTTCGCCATCGAGCGCGGCATGGCGGCGGTCGCCGACGCGCTGTTCGAGCGTCGGCAGCGCGATCATCCCGAGCAGCACCTGCGGGTAATTCTGGTAAACGGGTGTCGTCGGCGCCAGGCTGGCGGCGCGCAGATACCAGTCGCCGTCAGTCGTATCGGCGAGGCCGTTCTGGAACAGCTTGTAGCTGTAGGCACCGCCGATCGCCGGGCCGTTGAGGACGAAGGCATCGGCCGCCGAGGTGCCGTCGACCTGGACGATCCTGATGCCGTCGGCCGTTGTTTGCGCACCCAGGCCGCCGACGTTGAAGACGTGCACCTGGGTTGCGCCGGTGCCCAGGATGCTGTTGCCGGTGATGTGCAGCAGGTCGGTGGCCGAGCTATCGTTGCCGAGCACCGTCTCGATCTCCAGCGCCCCGCCATTGCCGGTGTAGTTGCCGGCAACGGTTAGCGTGCCGATGGAATTGCCCGGCGCGATGACGCCGCCGAGGTGGTTGGTGGTGGTGCCGACGGTGCCGGTGCCCTGCAGGCGTCCGCCCAGCACGTCCATCGAGCCACCAAGCTTGCCGTTCACCGAAAGAATGCCGGCGTTTACATTGGTCGACCCTAAGTATCCGGAACTGTCGCCGGTCAACGTCGTCATGCCCGGGCCATCGTGCTCAACAGTGCCATTGCCCGAAATAACGCCGCCAAAGGAAATGTCATCGGACCGATTGAACACAAGCGTGCCGTCATTGGCGATGTTGCCCACGACGCTGCCCAAGGCGCCGCCATTGCCGAGGTAAAGAGTGCCTCCCGTGATGGTGGTGCCACCCGAATAGGTGTTTGCACCGGTCAGCACCTGGGTTCCGCCGCTGAGCGCCAGACCGCCTGTGCCCTCGACGGTGCCAGCGAATATGTCGTCGGCATCTGTGAGAGTCAGTGTCTTTGCGCCAAGCGCGACAACACTCGTGCCAGCGAGCGAACGGATGTTCGTGCCGGCCGCCGTGATGGCGGAAATGTCAAACGTGCTGTCCACGATGACCCGTTTGGAATCAGCCAGGCTGCCCGCACCGACAAGGCCCAACGTGCCGGATTGGATCGTCGTGGCGCCGGTATGGCTCGCGACACCCGCCAGATTGAGGACACCGTCGCCGATCTTGGTCAGCCCGCCGCTGCCCGAAATGGCGCCTGAAAGCACATTGGTGTTGGCCTGCGTGTCGATCGTCCCGCCACCGGACGCCAGCGTGATTGCGCGCGACGACGTGAAAGATGACGTCAATTCAAGCGTGCCGCCATCGAAGGACAAGCCGCCGGTCGATGCGCCGAGATTGTTGTCGGCGCCGACCGAAATGGTGCCGCCATTCAGGAATGTTCCGCCCGAATAGGTGTTGGCCGCCGTCAGATAGGTCGTGCCGGCGCCTTTGACGATCAGCCCGCCGGTTCCAGAGATTGGATTGCTCAGGATGAATTTGTTGGCTGCATTGACCGCGTTCAGCGTCAGCATGTTGCCACCCAGATTCAGCACGATGTTGCGCGAACCTGAAGGCAACAGGCCTATGCTGCCGCTTTCACTGCTGATGCGCCACTCCTGGGCGCCGGCAAGCGCAAGCCCGGCTGGCAGGTTGATCCGCTGGTTCACCTGGTTGTCGACGCCCACGCCGTCGAGCCCGTAAATGGTGAAGACGTTGTTGGGGGCGGGAAGGTTTGGGTGCGGCACAAAGCCCGAGCCGGAATAGGGCGCCAGAAAGACCAGTTGGCCGACCTGCCGGCTGGTCGAGATGTATGACTGCCCGGTTCCGGCAATGTCGTAAATTGCCCTGTCATTCTGGTTGATGGCGGTACTTCCGTTGTTGAATCCGCCGGGGGGGGTGCTCACATCCGTGTTGCCAACAGAGGTGTAGTGCCTGTCGGCGGCCAGTGCCGGCGCAGCGCCGGCGGCCGACAGGACAAACATCGATACTCCGGCCATCAGCCTGAGGGAAGCAGGGGCAAGTCGCCGGCAGGTCGAAGAAAAGGCAAGGTCTCTGTCAGAAAATCCAATGTCACTTTTCAAAGAAGCCTTTTCTAAAATAGACAGATTGCAGGTATTAGATGTTTGATTTTTCATCAGGCGGCCCCAGAGACGACGTTTTCCCAGAAACTTACTATAATGTACACATATGTACGCAATTCTTATATTACGCCATCGGTTAAAATTAAATGATGGAATGCGAGGCACAGGAACCGGCCAGACAGATCCACAAGGCTGGACCGGTCCGGTGTTTGACGAGAGAATTCTTTGAACTAACAGGCATGGCTACTCCCTGCCGGGAGCCGCGTTGAAGGCTCCGGATTCGATATTTAAGTACGAGCCTTCCTGTCAGGGATTGCGGGGCGCATACGGCAGGCTGCCGCACAGCCTGCCCCCTTCGTCATGCCCGCCGCGACCGGAGGGTAGCGCGGAACCGGACGTGCGAATGTAGCACCACGTCTCATTTGTCTGTACGTTGCGTCTCATCTCGCCGGGCAGGCAGCAGTCCGCTCGCCAAGCCATTGAGGCGGCTGGAGAATCACGCTAGCGCTGCGCGGTGATCCTGCCCGTCACGGCAAGGACATTCAGCGTTACGGCGCACGGAGCGAGGGCGATTGTGCAGGAGGAATTGCACCTCTCGACGAATCTCGTTCAATCGGATCTGCGCACCGAGTATTGGCGCGAGATCACGCGGCCGTTCTTCGAGACCACGCAGCATCCGGAAGACAGCAATTCCACGCTCGAAGGCTCGCTGACGTCGCGGGCGATAGGCTCGCTGTTGATCGGACCGACCAGCTTCAACCAGCAGCAATATCGCCGCGACCGGCGCATCGTCCTGCAAGGTGGGCTCGATCAATATCTGGTCCAGCTTTTCATCACTGGCACGCTTGAAGGCGACTGCGACGGCCAGTCGATTTCGGTTGGGCCCGGCGACATCTGCGCCTTCGATCTCGCTCGGAATTTCGAAAGCCGCGTGCATCAGGGTGCGACCATATCCATCATGCTCCCCCGCGCACGGGTGGACAAGGCAGCGGGTGGGCGCAGCCTTCACGGCGTGGTGCTCAAGACCGGCGCTCCCGTCACGCGGCTGCTGGCGGATTTCATCGTCAGCCTCTCGGATGTGTCGGCGGAAATGGAACGCGCCGACGCGCTGGCCATGGAGGAAGCGGCAATTGATCTGCTGGCTTCCGGTCTGGCGCGCCACGTGCCCTACGGAGCGACAGGCGATCCTGCCCTCGCACAAGTGCTGCGCCGGCGCGTACTGGATTTCATCGATGCCAACCTGACTGAGCCGGAGCTTGGGCCGGCGCTGCTCATGCGCCGATTCAGGGTTTCACGTGCCCATCTCTATCGGGTGTTTGCCGTCGATGGTGGCGTTGCCAAGGTCGTGAAGGAACGGCGGCTGGACGCGGCGTGCCGGGAACTCATGCATATCGGCGGCTCGGCGCGCTCGATCATCGAGATCGCCCATGGGCTGGGCTTTTCCAGCAGCAGCCAGTTCCTGCGCGCCTTCCGTGCCCGCTTCGACATGACGCCAAGCGACGTTCGGCAGCAGAGGGGAGAACCTACCGATCAACGGCTCGCGCATATGCAGGCACACTTTGCCGAATACGCGCAACAGCTTGGTTTGGCGAACCGGCTGGAATAGCGTCGCCGACGCCAATCCAGTGAATTTTCTTGCCTCACCGCCTCAAGGCGCGGGAAGAATGCTGGTGCCGGAAAAGCAAAAGCGGCGGACCCAAGGCCCGCCGTCGTGATTTCATGAACTCGGGGCCCTACCAGAGGTCGTAACGCAATCCGAGTTTGACCGTCTGATAGCTGAGGCCCTTGTTGATGGAAGGGGTGCCGGCACTGTCAAAGGACACATACTTCGCGGATGGCAACGCCACATATTGGTAGCCAAGATCGAGCGAAAGGTTCTTGCTGACCTGGTAAGCGAAACCCGCATCCAGTGAATAGGTCACGCTGAACTGCTTTTCGCTGGAGGACGTACCTGCATAATTGCTCGGATCCAGACAGGTTGTGGTTATTGTCGTTGTATTGCCGCTAAGGTCTGTTGTGGAGACTGGGTTGCCGTTGACGCACTTGCGAGCATTTTGGGTTAGACTGTATGAGGTGTAGGCGATCCCAACGCCACCACCGACATAGGGTGTAAGGCCGACATAGGTTCCAAGATCGACGAAGGCGCTGGCCATGCCATCGAAGGCCCGATTCTGGCCGTTGTTGGAGCCATTGCATGACGCCACGGGAGACTCTAGTGCCGAAGTCTGGCTGGTAACGACGCTCGCTGAATTGACAACCGTCGTCGTTTGGGTCCGGGCGCACGTGGTAACGAAGGCGTTATCAAACGAGCTTGTCGGAAGCATGCCGAAATTCAACTCGCCGCGCAGATAGTCGTTGAAGTGATACCCCATGCCGACCGAACCGGAGAAACCCTGGGTATTGGTGGAGAAGCCTGCCGGCGTCTCTGAGAATTCATAGGGCTTGTTGATCGCATAGCCGACGTCGCCGCGCAGGTACCACCCGGAGCCGACCTCGACCGGCTGATAGTCCGGCGCCTGGTCGACATAGATCGGCGGATCGTAATCGGCCGCGTGCACGGGCGACAGCGGCAAGAGGACTGCGGCAAGCGCCAGCGCTGTCAGCGATTTGAAGGTCATGGTCCTGGCTCCCGAAGTAGGCGCTGGTCGCAATAGCGAGCGCCGTTCAGGAAGCATTGTTAACCATAGTGGTTAAGTGGCGGTTAAGGATAACAGACAGTTAGCGAATTGATTTCGATGATCTTTCGCCGACGCTGCTGGAACGAAAACCGCCCGGCACTTGCCGGGCGGCTTCGTCAATCTCAGGCTGTCGAAACGTTACTTGGTGTAGACTGGCTCCGGCTCGGGAACATAGGGCTCCGGCGGAGGAGCGCAGTCCGACTTGCCGAACTGGTAGCGCAGGCCGCCGCGCACTTCGTTGACGCTGATGCCGCGATCGTAGCCGGGTCCAACATTGCTGTCCGACGCATAGTCGAACATCTTGCCACCGTTGATATGGCTGTAGCGGTAACCGACATCGAGCTTGACTCGATCGGTCAGGCAGTAGGACGCGCCGGCCATGAGGGCGTAGGCGAAGCGCCATCCCTTGCCGCCGTTGTGGTAGAAGTCGCCATCGGCGTCGCTGTTGTGCAGCGTATCCCACTTGACCCAGGCGCCGCCGATGCCGGCGCCGACATAGGGCGTCACGCCGTGCCAGGTGCCGATATCGACATAGGCGTTGGCCAGAAGCAGCAATGCCGAATAGGACGAGGTGTCGGTTGAAACGCAAGGCGTATTGGGATTGGGCGTATTGCAGAACCCGCTGGTTGAACCTTGGAAGCTGGAACTGCTCAGCCAGTCCGCAGTGAGATCCGTGCGGAAATGCTGGTTGATCTGGTAGCCGACGCCGGCACCGGCCGAGAAGGCGCTTTTGAGCGAACCGGTGTCAAAGGAGCCGGGAAACTGGGGCGACCCTGCATTGTAAGTGGTGTAATCGGCGCCGCCGAACTTCGACCAGTGATAGTCGACGTCGCCGCGAATATACCAGCCGCCATATTCCGGAGCCGGCTGCTCATAGACCGGTGGCGGTGCCTGCTCGACCACCGGCTCCGGCATATCGGCGGCGAACACCGGCCCGGCCACGCCCGCGAACAGCGCGGCAAACAAGGCCCTTCTTGCTGTATTGAACATGCTTGTCACCCCTAAAGACCTTCGGAACAGCGAACGCGTCCGGATTTGATTGGCTTCAGTTGTGGATAATGAATTGCAAAGGTTAAAAGGCGTTTAACCGTGTTGCTTAACCACGAATCGATAAAATCTGAGGTTCCTCCCAGCTTCCGAGCCAGGCTTTCGGATTTTGGAAGCAACAAAAAAGCCCGCCCGAAGGCGAGCTTTGATGCAACCAGGCAGCGGCGTGACGCCCTCCGGGCGCGCCGGAGATCAGGCGGCGCTGCGTGTTTCCGAAATCACCTCGACGATGTCGTTGACAACGGCTTCGACCAGTTGCGGATCATCGCCTTCCGCCATGACGCGAATGAGCGGCTCGGTGCCCGAAGGCCGGATGACCAGCCGCCCGGCCTTGCCCAGGCGATGGCGGGCATCCTCGATCGCCGCCTTGACCGGAGCTTCCTCGAGCGGCTTGCCGCCTGAAAAATGGACGTTCTTCAGAAGCTGCGGCACCGGCTCGAACTTCTTCGACAGCTCGCTGACCGGCCGGTTCTGCCGCTTGATGCAGGCGAGCACCTGGAGCGCCGAAACGAGGCCGTCACCTGTGGTCGAAAAGTCGGACAGCACGATGTGGCCAGACTGTTCGCCGCCGACATTGAGCCCATGCGCGCGCATGTGCTCGACGACATAGCGATCGCCGACCTTGGTACGATGCAGCTGCAGCTTCATATCGCCGAGGAAGCGCTCAAGACCGAGATTGGACATCACCGTCGAGACGACACCGCCGCCGGCCAGCCGCCCACTCTGGTGCCAGGACTCGGCAATCAGCGCCATGATCTGGTCGCCATCAACGATCGTGCCATTCTCGTCGACGATGACGACGCGGTCCGCATCGCCATCAAGGGCGATGCCGATGTCGGCGCGGACCTCGTGGACCTTCTTCTGCAGGCCCGCCGGATGGGTCGATCCGCATTCCTTGTTGATGTTGAAGCCATTGGGCTCGACATTGATGGCGACAACCTCGGCGCCAAGTTCCCACAGCGCCTCGGGCGCCACCTTGTAGGCAGCGCCATTGGCGCAGTCGACGACGATCCTCAGGCCCGAAAGCGACATCGAACGCGGCAAGGTGCGCTTGGCGAATTCGATATAGCGGTCATGGACGCCGTCGACGCGCTTGGCGCGGCCAAGCCCGTCGGAATCGGCGAGCGCCAGCTCGATATCCTTGTCGAGCATGCTCTCGATGCGCTCCTCGATCTCGTCGGAGAGCTTGTAGCCGTCGGGTCCGAACAGCTTGATGCCATTGTCGTAATAGGGATTGTGCGAGGCAGAGATCATGACGCCGATGTCGGCGCGCAGCGAACGCACCAACATGGCGACGGCCGGTGTCGGGATCGGGCCGAGCAGGAACACGTCCATGCCGGCGGCGCAAAGACCCGCCACCATGGCATTCTCGATCATGTAACCGGAAAGCCGCGTATCCTTGCCCAGCACAACACGGTGACGATGGCTGCCACGCTGGAAGGAGAGACCGGCGGCCATGCCGACCCGCATGGCGATTTCAGCGGTCATTGGAAACTTGTTGGCGCGCCCGCGGATGCCGTCCGTGCCGAAGTAATTTCCTGCCATGTTAGCCAGAGTCCCCGATCGTTTGCGAGGCACGTCATGCCACAATTGGCCAGTGCCCTATCATCACATTGTGTGATTATATGTTACGAATCCTTAGAAATTCATTGTTGTGCGCTGCACAAAGTAACTTGCCAGCATACCGTAGTGAAAGAGCTGTTGGGCAATACAGAGGTTTGCGGGTTGTTCGTCGCGGGTGCCTGTCTCAAAACCTTGTTTCGGGGCCGCTACTTGCAACGATTTCATCCCCTTGCCGGGATGAGCATGCATTTCGGCGATATATACGCCACTTCGCATCTAGCGCAACCGACCGTTGAGAGCTATTGATTTGCAGGGACGCATCTTGGGCGGCTGCAATGGAGAAACGCTATGCTCATTCATCGACTTGCCACTTTGACGGGCCTCGCCGTCGTAACCTTGTTCCTGGCAGCGCCAGCCAACGCGCTGACCATGGCCGAGTGCAGCACCAAGTATAACGCGGCCAAGGACGCGGGGACACTCGCCGGGCAGACCTGGAACCAGTTCCGCAAGGCACAATGCGGTACCGACGCGGCGGCCACGAAGACCTCCGACACCAAGGCGGCAACGACAACGGCGACGACAAAGCCCGCCGCCACGACCGCTGCTGCCGCTGACAGCAGTGCCAAAGGACTGACGGCGAAGGAATGCAGCACCAAGTATCAGGCCGCGAAGGCCGCTGGTACGCTGAATGGCATGAAGTGGGCCGACTTCCGCAAGGCGCAGTGCGCTGCCGGCGCGACCGCCGCGGCTGACACCAAGCCTGCGGCCAAGGCGACCACGACCGCCGCTGCTCCTGCCGCCACCGGCAAGAACCTGACCATGGCGGAATGCAGCACCAAGTATCAGGCTGCCAAGACGGCCAATACGCTGGGCGGCATGAAGTGGAACGACTTCCGCAAGAGCCAGTGCGGCGCCAGCGCGTCCGATGACGACACGGTGCCGGCTCCGAGCGAAGCGAACTACAGCAGCGAGCCGGAAAAGCCGACCGCCGTTGCGCCCAAGGGCGTGACGTTCCCGAAGGCGATTTCGCAGAAATTCGCCACCGAGACCCCGGCCAAGGGCCGTATGCATACTTGCCTTGAGCAATACTATGCCAACAAGGACGCCAATACGCTCGGCGGCCTGAAGTGGATCCAGAAGGGCGGCGGCTTCTACAGCCTCTGCAACGCCAAGCTCAAGGGCTGATCTCTTAGTCACATCTTCCAGAAAAAGGCCCGCGCATCGCAAGGTGCGCGGGCCTTTTTGTTGGGCGACTTCGGAGGCCATATCCACGCCGCAAGGAAGCGCCGTCGGCGACGCTGCCAATATCCTCCTTGCGGGGAGATTCCCGGCAGGACAGAGGGCGCGCGAAAGATCGCTGCTCTCATTCCAGCTTGGGTTCGCTTTCAGGAAGGTGCGAGCATCTCCCCTCAAGGGCAGGACAATCGCATATGGCGTTCCCCCACTCCGTCTCGGCTTCGCCGAGCCACCTCTTCCCCACATTCGTGGGGGAGAGGAAATGCCAACCGCCGAGGTCGCTGCCTTGAAAGGCCTGGGTTCCTCTCCCCCATGGACATGGGGGAGAGCGACTATCTGGGGTGTCAAGTTGCATTTGCGAACTCGTTGCGCGCGTCGCGTGCTTTTGCATTGAGGATGACGAGAAGTTTTCGGGCGAGAGCGATGCGGATGAGCATTTTGGG